>NZ_JBHTLQ010000076.1:0-13138 GCF_042679085.1 Phenylobacterium conjunctum
CTGGGCGGCGGCCTCGGCGCGGGCGCGTTCCTCACGGGCCTGCTGCTCGGCGGCCTGGCGGGCCTGATGTTCACGGGCGAGCTCAATGGCGCGCTGGCGAGCGCGCATTTCCTCGGCCGACAGGTTGCCCTCAGCGCCGCCGCCCGAGGGGCGCGGGCCGCTCGGCGCCGGCGTGAAGGTCCGCTTCTCGGCGGAGGACGGGGCGGCGAGGTTGCCGCTCGGCGCGGAATGCGGCCGGGCGCGCTTGGTCTCGACGACCACAGTCTTGGATCGGCCGTGGCTGAAGCTCTGCTTCACGGTGCCCGCGCTCACCGAACCGCCGCCCGTGCGGGGCTTCAGGGTCAGGGGCGCGCGTCCGCCAGGGGCGGAGGGTCGGCCGTTGTCGTTCTCGTCGCTCATGCGCTCGCTTTACTTCATCCCGGGCGGATCCCGGGCCTTTCAAATACCATCAGGCGCGCGGAACAGGATCCTGCTCCGCTCGCCACGGCTCCTCGCGCCAACTCTCGGGAAGGAGCGGGCGGAAGCCTGATAACCGCAGGACGTCGAAAGTCCAACGATCGGCGCCGCGCCCCGCAAGGAAGGCGGTGTGTATCACATTCTCGCCGCCTAAGGCCAAACCCAATTCCTCGGCGGCGTAGACAGCCAGCAGACGGGGGGTTCCGGGTGACCTGCGGGCCACAGCCATGATCTTGCGTCGACCGTCCGGAGCGCCGTCGCTGGCCTCGACCAGCCAGGCGACCTTGCCGGATTCCAGGGCGGCGGCGACCTTCTCAAAGCCTGAAATAAGGTCTCCGGCCCGCTTCGCAAGCCCAAGGGCGTCCAGCACTCGCCGGCGGAGCAGATGGTCCACCTGGTCGGCGAGGTCGGCGGGCGCCGAGAGCTTGGCCTTGGCGGAGCGGGAGAACAGACCCTTACGGGCCGCGGTCTCCACCGAGGCGCGGTCCGCGGCGACCCACATCCCCCGGCCAGGCAGCTTGCGCGCCAGGTCCGGCACCACGACGCCGTCCGGGCCGGCCACGAAGCGGATCAACCGCTCCTCGGCCATCACCTCACCGGTGACCAGGTCCCGCCGCTCGCGCGCGGCTTCGGCCAGGGTCCGGGCGCGGGGGCCTGGACCGGCGTCAGCCGGAATGTCGGGAGCGGCGGTCACGCGGTCTTAGGCCTCCGGGTCAGCCGACTGGGCGGGCTGGCCGAATACCTGGTCCTCTTCGGACAGCTCGGCCTCGATCTCTTCCTCGACCACGGTGGGCGGGGCCTCGACCCAGCCCATGGCCACGCGGGCGCGCATGATCAGGGCCTCAGCCTCGGCCGGATCCAGACCGAAGGCCTCCAGGATGCCCGCCTCGCGCACGCGCTCGCCGTTCTTGGTCTCGAACCAGCCGCGCAGATCGTCCGGCACCAGGCCGGCCAGGTCTTCCACCGACTTCACGTCGCCGGCGCCCAGGGCCACGGCCACCGGCAGGGTGACGCCTTCGATTTCCAGGAGGCCGTCCTCCACGCCCAGTTCGCGGCGCTTGGCGTCCAGCTCGGCGGCTTCCTTTTCGAGGAAGTCGCGGGCCCGCGCCTGGATTTCCTCGGCGGTCTCCTCGTCGAAGCCTTCGATCGCGGCGACTTCGGAGTTGTCCACATAGGCCACGTCCTCGACCGAGGCGAAACCTTCAGTGACCAGCAGCTGGGCGATCACCTCGTCCACGTCCAGGGCTTCCTGGAACAGGGCGGTGCGCTCGGTGAACTCGCGCTGGCGGCGCTCGCTCTCCTGGCTCTCGGTCATGATATCGATCTGCCAGCCGGTCAGCTGGGAGGCCAGGCGGACGTTCTGGCCGCGGCGGCCGATGGCCAGCGACAGCTGTTCGTCCGGCACCACCACTTCGACGCGCTCGTCCTCCTCGTCCATGACGACCTTGGAGACTTCGGCCGGGGCCAGGCCGTTGACGATGAAGGTCGCCTCGTCCGGGCTCCACTGGATGATGTCGATCTTCTCGCCCTGCAGCTCGGCCACCACCGCCTGCACGCGCGAGCCGCGCATGCCGACGCAGGCGCCGACGGGGTCGATGGAGCTGTCATTGGAGACCACGGCCATCTTGGCGCGGCTGCCGGGATCGCGGGCCACGGCGCGGATCTCGATCACCCCGTCATAGACTTCCGGCACTTCCTGGGCGAACAGCTTGGCCATGAAGCCGCCGTGGGCGCGGCTCAGCAGGATCTGCGGACCCTTGGTCTCGCGGCGGACATCGTAGATGTAGCAGCGGATCCGGTCGCCGATATTGAAGTTCTCGCGCGGGATCGACTGGTCGCGGCGCATGATGCCTTCACCGCGGCCCAGGTCCACGACGGTGTTGCCGTACTCGACCCGCTTGACCACGCCGTTGACGATCTCGCCCACGCGGTCCTTGAACTCTTCGTACTGGCGCTCGCGCTCGGCCTCGCGGACCTTGCCAGTCACCACCTGGCGGGCCATCTGGGTCTGCACCCGGCCGAACTCGAAGGGCGGCAGGATCTCTTCATAGATCTTGCCGACAAAGGCTTCCTTGTCGGTGCGCAGGGCGTCGGCCAGGCGGCGCACGCCCGGGGGCTCCTCGCCGGGGGCCTCGCCATCGGCGCTCTCGTACACCACGTCGTCAGGGACCACGGTGATCACGCGCTTGACGATGGTCTCGCCGGTCTTGGGGTCGATGCGCACGCGGATGTCGTGCTCGGCGCCGTAGCGGGCGCGGGCGCCCTTCTGGATCGCCTCTTCGATCGCCTCGATCACGACTTCCTTGTCGATGGACTTCTCGCGGGCCACGGCTTCAGCGATCTGCAGAAGCTCCAGCCGGTTGGCCGAAATGCCGGTCAGGCTCATGGGTCAGTCCTCATCGTCGGAAGATTGTTGTGTATCGGCTGCGAGGCGCTGGGCGCGCTCGTCGGCGCCGCGCTTCATCAGCTTGTCGTTCAGCACCAGCTTGGCGTCGATCACCCAGGCGAAGGGGATGAGAGCGGTCTCTTCCTCGCCTTCCAGGTCGATGGCCACGGCGTCGCCCTCGACCCCGGCCAGCACGCCCTTGAACCGCTTGCGGCCCTCGGCCATGCGGTCCAGCTCCAGCCGGGCTTCGAAGCCTTCATAGGTGTCGAAATCCTTCAGCCGGGTCAGCGGCCGGTCGACGCCGGGGGACGAGACTTCCAGCACGTATTCGCCCTTGATCGGGTCGGCGGCGTCCAGCACCTCGGAGACGGCGCGGGACAGGCGCGCGCAGTCCTCGACGTTCATGTCGCCCTGGGGGGTCTCGGCCATGATCTGCAGCCGGCGTGTCTGCTCGCCGCCCATCAGGCGCAGGCGGACAATCTCATAGCCGGCGGCCTCGACCACGGGGTCGAGCAGCTCTACGAGCGATCGGTCTTCAGCGGTCTTGCCGCGCATGTACTCTTCGGCCCTCCGGCCAACAAAAAAGCGGCTGGGCCGGAGCCCGCCGCTCGTAAGCGCTATCCAGCGCTACGGACGATGTTGCAGGTCATATAGCCCTATCGGCGGGGTTTGTCACGGGGGCCTCTTCCCTCGCCTGCGTTCTTGGTCCACAAGCCGCGCCACTTCCTTTCCCCTGTGTGTGAAAAGGCGATCCTCCCCATGGACCTGTCCAAGATTCCCGTCGGCGTGAACCCGCCCTACGACGTCAACGCCATTATCGAGATCCCGCAGGGCGGCGAGCCGGTGAAGTACGAGCTCGACAAGGAGTCGGGCGCGATCTTCGTCGACCGCTTCCTGCACACCGCGATGTTCTATCCGGGCAACTACGGCTTCATCCCGCACACCCTGTCGGACGACGGCGACCCCGCCGACATCCTGGTGGTGGGCCCGACCCCGGTCGTGCCGGGCGCGATCATCCGCTGCCGCCCGATCGGTTGCCTGATGATGGTCGACGAGGCCGGCGGCGACGAGAAGATCCTGGCCGTGCCGGTGGACAAGCTCCACCCGTTCTACGCCGGCGTGGAAAGCTGGCGCTCCCTGCCGGCCATCCTGACCGAGCAGATCGCCCACTTCTTCCAGCACTACAAGGACCTGGAGAAGGGCAAGAGCGTCGAGATCGTCCGCTGGGCCGACCCCGAAGAGACCGGCGAAATCATTCGCCAGTCCATCGAGCGTTACAACGCCAAGGTCGGCTGAGGCGCTCCGGTGTCATCCCGGAAAGCGCGCAGCGCTTGTCCGGGAGCCAGATGCGCGGGGCGTTCCGGATGGATCGGTGTCTCTGGTCCCGGGTCGTGGCCTGTCCTCGGGCCGGCCATCGGCCGGACCCGGGGGGCTTCGCCGAAACCGGGATGACACCGGTTAGGGCCTAAATCCGCACCGCCTCGAGGAACACGGGCGCACAGTCGCCCAGCTTTTTTTCTTCATAGCGCGTGGTGACGTGGTCGGCTGGCGGAGTGCGCCAGTCGTCGGCCCGTTCCGCCTGCCAGGCGAAGGCCGGCGAGGCGATGATCCGCTCCAGCGTCCAGTCCGCATAGTCCGCCCAGTCGGTGGCGAACCGCAGCCGGCCGCCCGGCTTCAGCACCCGCGCCAGCTCGACCAGCATTTCCGCGCTCACCAGCCTGCGCTTGTGGTGCCGGGCCTTGGGCCACGGGTCTGGGAACAGGATGAAGACGCGGTCCAGGCAGCCGTCCGGCAGCCGCGCGATCATCTCGCGCACATCGCCGTCCCACAGCCGCACATTGCCAAGGCCCGCCTCGTCGATATGGCGCAGGGCGCTGGCCACGCCGTTCTGGAACGGCTCGGCGCCCAGGATCAGCACATCGCGGGCGCGGGCGGCCTGGGCGGCCATATGCTCGCCGCCGCCAAAGCCGATCTCCAGCCACACCTCGCGGGCGTCGGGCTTCAGACTCTTGGGATCAAAGGGGGTGTCGGGACAGCGGATCTGCGGCAGCAGACTGTCCATCAGGGCCGCCTGACGCGGCTTGATCGGCCGGGACTTGATGCGGCCGAAGGATCGAAGGGGCGGATGGCGGTCGTCCATCCGCGCCCCTCTAAAGATCGGTCGGGCTTTAGGCCAGCGACTTCAGCGCCGCGACCAGGTCGGTCTTCTCCCAGGAGAAGCCGCCCTCGGCGTCCGGCGTGCGGCCGAAGTGGCCATAGGCCGCGGTGCGGGCGTAGATCGGCCGATTCAGGGCCAGGTGCTCGCGGATGGCGCGGGGCGTAGCGCCGCCGATCAGCTCCGGCAGCACCTTTTCCAGCTTCGCCGGATCGATCTCGCCGGTCTCATGCAGGTCGACATAGAAGCTCAGCGGCTGGGCCACGCCGATGGCGTAGCTGATCTGGATGGTGCACTTGCGCGCCAGGCCGGCGGCCACGACGTTCTTAGCCAGATAGCGGCAGGCATAGGCCGCCGAGCGGTCCACCTTGGTCGGGTCCTTGCCCGAGAAGGCGCCGCCGCCGTGCGGGGCCGCGCCGCCGTAGGTGTCGACGATGATCTTGCGGCCGGTCAGGCCGGCGTCGCCGTCCGGGCCGCCGATCTCGAAGCGGCCGGTCGGGTTGACGTGCCACTTGGTCTTCTTGGTGATCAGGCCCGACGGGAAGACGCTTTCCACATAGGGCTGGATCAGGTCCTTCACCCGCTTCGGCGAGGCCGAATGCAGGCCGATCCGTTTCTTGTGCTGGGTGGAGACCACGATCTGCAGCACCTCGACCGGGCGGCCGTCCTGGTACAGCAGGGTCACCTGGCTCTTGGCGTCGGGCTCCAGGGCCTCGACCTCACCCGAATGACGGACCTCGGCCAGCTTCTTCAGGATGTTGTGCGAGTATTGCAGGGTCGCCGGCATCAGCTCCGGCGTCTCGTCGCAGGCGTAGCCGAACATGATGCCCTGGTCGCCGGCGCCTTCGTCCTTCTTGTTGGACGCATCAACGCCCTGGGCGATGTGGGCCGATTGGGCGTGCAGGTGGCACGCGTACTTGGCCTTGGCCCAGTGAAAGCCCTTCTGCTCGTAGCCGATGTCCTGGATGGCCGCGCGGACCTTGGGCTCCAGGGAGCTGACGATCTCCTTGGTCAGCTTCTTGTTCTCGTCCTTGGACGCGCCCGGCTTGGCGGCGCGGACTTCGCCGGCCAGCACGATGCGGTTGGTGGTCACCAGGGTCTCGCAGGCGACCCGCGCCTCGGGCTCCACGGACAGGAAGGCGTCGACCACGGTGTCGCTGATCCGGTCGGCCACCTTGTCCGGATGGCCTTCGGAGACGCTTTCGCTGGTGAAGATGTAGGAGGAACGGCTCAAGAGGAGACTCCCGAATAGGCGCAAAAGCCCCGAAATCGGGGCGTTCGGATCATTTCGGAAACCTATAAAGAAATCTTTATATCCCGCAAGCGCGATCCTCGGCCGCGGGAATTGCGCCTATTCGGCCGGCGCGGCGTCGTCCTCGTCTTCGGTCATGGTCCGCACCAGGTCGAGGATGCGGCGACGCACGCGCGAGCGTCGGATCTTCGGAAAGGCCGCGGCCAGCTCCAGGCCTTCAGGCGTCAGAAGGAAGGCGTGGGCGGGGGGCGCCTGGGGCTCGCCGGGCGCGCTCAGCGCCGCGTCGCCAAGGCCTTCAAAAAAGTAGCCGATGGTGGTGTCGAGGGCCCGGGCCATCTCCCACAGCTTGGAGGCCGAGACCCGGTTGGCGGCGCGCTCGTACTTCTGAATCTGCTGGAATGTCAGGCCGATGGCGTCGGCCAGCTTTTCCTGGCTGACGCCCAGTTCCTTGCGTCGCAGGCGAATGCGCAGACCCACATGCAGGTCGACGGGGTTGGGGGTTCGGTCGACGTCGAGATCCTTGGCCATGAATCACCCCTTAGCTGAGCCGGCGAAGGACCGTCAAAAATATCGACGTTCGCGTCAATTTCTCATTTGCGGTCGCGACGCCCGACACCCGCCATGGCGACGGAAAGCAGCAGCAAGATGGCGGTGAATGTTTCACCGTGACGCGAATAGGGCGTCGGCGGCCGGGCGGCGGGCAGCTGCGCATCCACCACCCCAAAGCCGCCAAGGCCCAGGCGCTTGCCCGGCAGGATGCGGCCGGAGGCGTCGATCATGGCGGTGACGCCGGTGGGGGTGGCCCGTGCGATGGGCAGGCCTTCCTCAATGGCGCGATAGGCGGCGATGTTCAGATGCTGCAGCGGACCGCTGCCGCCGCCGAACCAGGCGTCGTTGGAGACATTCAGGATCCAGGCGGGCCGGCCCCCGCGCCGCGCGGCCTGGCGCGTGAAGCCCGGAAACAGCGCCTCATAGCAGATAAGCGGCTGCAGGGCGGGCACGCCCTGGGGCTGCAGCGGGGCCGGCTCCGCCCCGGCGGTGAAGTCCTCGGGCATGTGCACGAGGCTGCGGATCCCCAGCTTTCCGGCCAGACCGCCCAGGGGCAGGAACTCGCCAAACGGCACCAGCCGATGCTTGTCGTAGACGCCGGTCAGCACAAGGCCTGGCGCCTCGCGGCGCAGGGCGATCAGGCTGTTGTAATAGAGGGTCCGCCCATCTGGGCCCGGACCGACGCGATTGGCGCCGGTCATCAGGGTCTGGCCGGGCTTCAGGGTCCGGGTCAGGCCTTCCAGGTAGCCGCGGCCGGGAACCAGCAGGTCGTCGATCACCGCCGGCAGGGCGCCCTCGGGCCAGACGATCACATCCGGCGCGCCGGGCCGCGCCGTCAGCTCCAGATAGGTGGCGAAGATCTGGTTCAGGTTCTCGGGCCGCCACTTCTCCTTCTGGTCGATATTGGCCTGGACCAGGCGGATGCGCGGGGCGTCCGGGGCGGGCGCAGGGCTATGGGCCAGGCGGACCGCGCCGGCGCCATAGAGCAGCCCAAGGGCGCCCGCGATCCCCACGGCCGCCCGCATGCGCGCCGACCGGTCGGGCGCGCGCAGCAGGACAAAGCTTGAGGCCAGGGCCACCGTCATCCAGGTCAGGCCATAGGCGCCCACATAGGCCGCAGCCTGGGACGGAGCCGAGCCCGCCGCCCAGGTCTCGCCCGGCAGGTTCCATGGAAATCCGGTCAGGATGTGGCCGCGCAGAAACTCGGTCAGGGTCAGGGCGCCGGCGAACACGAAGGGCCGTGTCCAGCCCCTGGGCGCCGCCAACCGGTGCAACAGGGCCGCCAGCCCCCAGAACAGGGCCAGGCCCCCGCCCATCAGCAACAGGGCGAAGGGCGCCATCCAGCCCTGGGCGGCGGCGTCCACCATGAAGGGCTCGGTGATCCACCAGACCCCAACCGCGAAATAGCCGACCCCGGCCAGCCAGCCGCGCAAGAAGGCCTGGCGCAGGGGTCGCTCGCCCTGCCCTTCCAGCAGATGCAGCAGCACGGCGTAGCCGAGCAGACCCGGCAGGATCCCGAAGGGCGGATGGGCCAGGCCGCAGGCCAGGCCCGCGCCCAGGGCGATCAGGCGCGGCCGCCAGACGGGCGAAAGCCGGTCGAACGAGAACCAGGCCGGCGAGAGCCTCAAGCCTCCTCGGCCTTTTCGGGTTCAGGCGGCGCGACCGGCCGCAGGCGCACCCGCTTCACCCGCCGGGGGTCGGCGTCGATCACCTGGAACTCGTAGCCGTCGGGGTGGGTGATGACCTCGCCCCGCTGCGGCACACGGCCGGCGATGGCGATGACCAGGCCGGCCACCGTGTCGATTTCTTCCTCGAGATCCGGCGGGGCCAGCTCCCGGCCGACGGCGGTCTCCAGCTCGTCCAGGGGGGTCCGGCCCTCAACCTCGAACACCCCGCCCGGCCGGGCGATGACGCCCGCGGCCTGGGCCTCATCGTGCTCATCGTCGATTTCGCCGACCACAGCCTCGACCAGGTCCTCGAGGGTGACCAGGCCGTCGGTGCCGCCGAACTCGTCGATCACCAGAGCCATGTGGATGCGTGAGCCCTGCATCCGCAGAAGCAGGTCGGCGGCGCGCATGGAGGCCGGCACATAGAGGGCGTCCCGCCGCAGTTTCTGCAGCACAGTCGCCTCGGGCCCCGGCGGCTTGGCGCGGCCCTTGGCCGGCGTCGCCATCAGCTTGAAGACGTCCTTGACGTGAACCACCCCCACCGGATCGTCGAGGGTCTCGCGATAGATCGGCATCCGCGAGTGCTCAGCCTCGAGGAACTGCTCCACCAGTTCAGAGAACGGGGTCGACAGCTCCACGGCGACAATGTCGGCGCGCGGCGTCATCACGTCGTCCACCCGCAGGGACTGGAAAGCCTGGGCCTGGTCCACCAGCCGGCCGCCGGTGACGTCGGGCGTGGGGGCTGGATCAATAGCCGCCTTGCCTCTCAGGCGGCGGAGAAGGGCGCGCACGCCCCGGCTTGGTCGCGGCTCCGGGCTCGGCTCTTCAGGACTCGCCATCATCTCCCCGCTCGGCCGCATAGGGGTCAGGCGCCCCCAGACCGGCCAGAATTTCCCGCTCAAGGCCTTCCATGATCTCGGCCTCGTCGTCGGTCTCGTGATCGTACCCTACAAGATGTAGCACCCCGTGCGCCACGAGGTGTTGCAGGTGGTGGGAGAAGGTCTTGCCCTGCTCCCGAGCCTCGGCCTCACAGGTCTCGAAGGCCAGCGAGATGTCGCCCAGGTGGCCCTCGGGATTGGTCGGCGCCGGAAAGGACAGCACGTTGGTGGACTTGTCCTTGCCCCGGAACTGCAGGTTCAGGGCCTGTTGGGCCACGTCATCGGTGAACAGGATCACCACCGAACCCTGGAAGTCGGACGCCTCCAGGGCGGCGATCGCCACCTCTTCGGCCAAGGCGGCGACGTCCGGCTCGGCGTCCTCCCAGCGGCCATCCTCGATCTCGATGTCGATCAAGAGGCCTCGGCCTCCCCCGACCGGCGCTTGCGGGCTTGCGTCGTCTTGGCCTGGTCGGCCTCGTAGGCCCGCACGATCCGCTCCACCAGCGGATGGCGGACCACGTCCTCGGTGGCGAACCGGGCCACGCCCACGCCCTTGACCCCATCCAGCAGGCTGACCGCGTGGGCCAGGCCGGAATCGGCGGGGTTGGGCAGGTCGCACTGGCTGGGGTCGCCGGTCACCACCATGCGCGCGCCCTCGCCCAGCCGGGTCAGGACCATCTTCATCTGCAGGCGCGAGCAGTTCTGCGCCTCGTCAACGATGACGAAGGCATGCGCCAGGGTGCGGCCGCGCATGAAGGCGATGGGGGCGAGCTCGATCTCGCCCTTTTCCCGGCGGCGGCGGAACTGGTCGACGCCCAGGATATCGGTCAAGGCCTCCCAGACCGGCGCCATATAGGGGTCGACCTTCTCCGACAGGTCGCCGGGCAGGAACCCCAGCCGCTCCCCGGCCTCGACGGCGGGGCGCGAGACGATCAGCCGGTCCACCTCACCGCGCAGCAACAGGCCCGCGCCGTGCGCCACGGCCAGAAAGGTCTTGCCGGTGCCGGCCGGACCCAAACCGAATACAAGCTCACATTTGCCAAGGGCGTCGAGATAGCGGGCCTGGGCCGCGGTCTTGGGCGCCACCTGGCCACGACGGCCGGACGGCAGGCCGGCGGGCGCCGCGCCCCGGCCCGTGCGCACCTGGCCGATGGCCACGCGCACGTCGGCCTCGGCCACCTCCAGCCCCTGGTCCACGCGGCGGGCCAGGGTTTCGATCACCTGCTTGGCCGAAGTGCGTGCCTTGGCGTCGCCGCTCAGCGACACCCCGCCGCCAGGGGTCTCGATCAGGACGTCGAAGGCGTCCTCCATCAGGGCGGCGTGACGGCTGGCCGGTCCGGCGACGGCGCGGACGGTTTCGTCCGACAGGGGGATGAATTCGGGGCTGCGGCTCACGCGGGCGCGGTCTCCAGAACGCCGCCCAGGCTCATCTTGGCGGCCGCTTCGATCCGCACCGGAACGATCTGGCCGATCAGATGATCCGGCCCCTCGGCGTGGACCGCCTGCAGATAGGGGCTGCGGCCGTTCAGTTGGCCCGGATGACGGCCTTTCTTCTCGAACAGCACCGGCAGGACCTTGCCCACCTGAGCGGCGTTGAACGCCCGCTGCTGCTCGTCGATCAGGGCGTTGAGGCGCGCCAGGCGCTCGTCCTTGACCTCTTCGGCGATCTGGCCGGGCATGGCCGCGGCCGGGGTGCCGGGCCGGCGCGAATACTTGAACGAGAAGGAACTGGCGTAGCCCACCTCGCGCACCAGGTTCAGGGTCGCCTCGAAATCGCTGTCGCGCTCGCCGGGGAAGCCGACGATGAAGTCGCAGGACATGGCGATGTCCGGTCGGGCGGCGCGGATCTTCTCGATCAGCTTCAGATAGGCCTCAGCCGTGTGGCCCCGGTTCATGGCCTTGAGGATCTTGTCCGACCCCGACTGCACCGGCAGGTGCAGATAGGGCATCAGCTCCGGCAGCTCGGCATGGGCGGCGATCAGGGCCTCGTCCATGTCGCGCGGATGGCTGGTGGTGTAGCGGATCCGGTCGAGCCCAGGGATCTTCGCCAGCTTGCGCACCAGCCCCGCCAATCCTTTTCCATCAGGGCCGCCGTCACCATCATAGGCGTTGACGTTCTGGCCCAGCAGGGTGACCTCGCGCACGCCCTTGTCGGCCAGGGCCTTGGCTTCATCGACGATCTTGTCGACCGGCCGCGACCACTCCGCGCCGCGGGTATAGGGCA
Source organism: Phenylobacterium conjunctum (assembly GCF_042679085.1). Classification (NCBI taxonomy): domain Bacteria; kingdom Pseudomonadati; phylum Pseudomonadota; class Alphaproteobacteria; order Caulobacterales; family Caulobacteraceae; genus Phenylobacterium; species Phenylobacterium conjunctum. Next base: position 11,568 of record NZ_JBHTLQ010000076.1, read on the forward strand.
CCACGCAGAAGGTGCAGAACTTGTCGCAGCCTTCCTGAACAGTGAGGAAGGCGGTGACCCCGCCAGGATTGCGGGTCGCCGGCAGGGCGTCGAACTTGTCCTCAGCGGCGAAGTCGGCGGCCAGGCGCTCGCCCCTCGCCCGATGGGCGCGGGCGATCAGCTCGGGCAGCTGGTGATAGGCCTGCGGCCCGACCACCAGGTCCACGGCGGGCTGGCGACGCATGATCTCCTCGCCCTCGGCCTGGGCGACACAGCCGGCCACGGCGATAGTCATCCGCCCGCCGCCGGCCTCCTGCCTGGCCTCGCGCAGCTCCTTGATCTTGCCGAGCTCGGAATAGACCTTCTCGGTCGCCCGCTCACGGATGTGGCAGGTGTTCAACACCACAAGGTCGGCGTCGTCCGGCTGGTCGGTGACGCCATAGCCCAGCGGCGCCAGCACGTCGGCCATGCGCTCGCTGTCATAGACGTTCATCTGACAGCCGTAGGTCTTGATGAAGAGGCGCTTCTGCTGCGCGGTCCCGGTCATGGCTGGGGTTATGGGGTCGAGGCGGGGCGCGCGCAAGCGCAGCCCGGCCACACTACTCCTCCAGCGGCGTCCCGTAGAGCTCCAGCCGGTGGTCCACCAGCTTGTAGCCGAGCTTGCGGGCGATGGCCTCCTGCAAGGCCTCGATCTCCTCGTCGACGAACTCGACGACCTTGCCGGTCTTCATGTCGATCAGGTGGTCGTGGTGGACTTCGGTCGCCTCTTCATAGCGCGAGCGGCCGTCCCGGAAGTCGTGCCGGGCGATGATTCCGGCCTCTTCGAACAGGCGCACGGTGCGATAGACGGTGGCGATAGAGATGTGCGGGTCGATGGCGTGAGACCGGCGGTAGAGCTCCTCCACATCCGGGTGGTCGTGGGCGTTGGACAGCACGCGCGCGATCACGCGGCGCTGGTCCGTCATGCGCATGCCCTTTTCGACGCAGAGGTTCTCAATACGGTCCACTGGCGCGGCTCCCGAGTCAGTCAGCCTTAGGATAAGCGGCGGGACCCGCCGTGTTAAGGTCGAGGCGCATCACCACCGCATCGGTGCGCACGCCGTCGCCACGATCATAGTAGCCCCGACGCAGACCCGCGCGCTGAAATCCCGCCTGCTCATAGAGGCGAAGCGCGGCGATGTTGTCGGTGGCGACTTCCAGGAACATCTCCGCCGCCTTGGCCTGACGCGCCAGGCCGGCGGCGGCGGCGTCCAGGTCGCGGGCCAGGTCCTGGCGGCGCGCCGGAGGCGCCACGGCCAGGGTCAGGATCTCGGCTTCGCCGGCGACAGCGCGGCACAGGATCATGCCGCAGGGCTCTTCCGCCTGGGCCAGCAGGGCGAAAACACCGGGACTGTCCAGCAGCTCGGTGAGCTCGGCGGCGCTCCAGCCGGGCGTGAACGCCTGCCAGTGAACGGCGGCCAGGGTGTCGGCGGCCTCTGGCCCGACGGCGCTGAGGCGGGTCATGCGCCCAGCTCCCGCCCGCCCGGCAGCTTGGCGTCGGGCGCGCGCAGATAGAGCGGCCTGGGCGGAACCGGGCTGCGCACGGCGGCGAG
>NZ_JBHTLQ010000077.1:0-13006 GCF_042679085.1 Phenylobacterium conjunctum
TTGCGGCTTCAGCCGGAGCGGCGGCAGCGGCTTCAGCCGGAGCAGCAGCGGCGTCGGCGGCCGGAGCAGCGGCGGCGTCCGCGGCCGGAGCGGCGGCTTCTTCCTTCGGCTTGCTGCAGGCGGCCAGAGACGCGGCGGCGGCCAGAGCCACGAGGCTCGTCAGAACGGCGGACTTCTTCATGGTCGTTTTCTCCCGATGGTCCAAGGGACTTCCGGCGCCACGACGGAGCCTGATTCGCCCCCAGAACAGAAAGCAGCCTAGGCTTGACCTTGGGGGTGTTCAAGCTTTCGTGAGGACCCGGCGCCTGCGGCATAGGCGCCGCCTGCGCTCATGCTGGGCGAAGGCCTGGGAAGCGCCCCTCTTGCGCAAATCCGGATTGGCGGGAAACTCCGCCCATGAAGCGCATCCGCACGACCGCCCGCCTGGATCATCCGCCTGAGCGGGTCTGGGACATCCTGGCGGACTTTGACCGCTACGCAGAGTGGAACCCGCTGAACATCCAGGCGCGCGGCGAGGCGCGGCTGGGCGCGAGGATCCCCATGACCTTCCTGAACCTCGCCAAGCCTGGAGGCGGCGACGTCATCCGCCAGACGGTGCGGCTGGTGGCCTGCGAGCGCGGCCGGTCCCTGGCCTGGGCCGGGAACATCCCTCTGCTGTTTCGCGGGCGGCACCATTTCGAACTCGAGCCTGACGGGGAGGGGACCCTGCTGCGGCACGGCGAGGATCTCGCCGGCCTCATTCCGGCTGGTTTCTCGGAGGCGCAGATCGCCGGTGACTTCGTGCCCGCCTACGAGGCGGTGAACCAGGCCCTGGCGCAGAGGCTCGCCGCCCTCTAGGTCGGGGCGGGGGGACACATGATTACGGATCCGATCTTCTACGCGCTGGCGATCCCGGCGGTCATCATCCTTGGCTTGGCCAAGGGCGGCTTCGCCGGGGTGGGCGTGATCGCCGTGCCCTTGATGGCGCTGTCTGTCTCCCCGGTCCTGGCCGCCTCCATCACCCTGCCCATTCTGATCGTCCAGGACGTGGTCAGCGTCTGGTCCTTCCGCCGGACCTGGAACCGCGGGATCCTTGTGCTGATGCTGCCCAGCGCCGCCGTTGGCATCTTCGCCGGCTACGCCCTGGCGGCCTTCGTGAAGCCTGGCGCTGTGGAGCTGGCGATCGGGATCATCTCCATCGCCTTTGCAGCTCAACGGCTCTGGATCGAGCGGCGCGGCGCGTCCGTCGCCGAGCCGCGGCCAGAGGGCCTGCCCTGGCGGGGCGTGCTGGCCGGAGCGGCGGCGGGCTTCACCAGCCAGATCAGCCATGCCGGCGGCCCGCCGTTCCAGATGTACGTGCTGCCCAAGCGGCTGGAACGCGACGCCTTCATCGGCACCAGCGCCCTGTTCTTTGCGGCTGTGAACTGGATGAAGGTCCCGGCCTATCTGGCGCTCGGCCAATTCACCCGCCAGAGCCTGACCACCGCGGCGGTGCTGCTGCCCCTGGCCATCGGCTCCACCTGGGCCGGGGTGTGGCTGGTGCGGCGGGTGCCGGCCGATCGCTTCTACCGCATCATCTATGGGCTGCTGATCTTCGTCGGGGCCAAGCTCGCCTGGGATGGGGCCGCCAGCCTGATCGGCTGAAACAATCGGGACATGGCCGGGCCGCATTCGCCCGTCAGGATGCAGGCTCACATCGAGGCGTCCCATGCTCCGTCTGTTCTCCGCCGCCGTCCTGGTCTGCGCCCTGGCCGCCGGCGACCCCGCCATCGCCGAGGAGGTCATCGCCACGGGCCAGGCGGCCGCCGAGGCGCCCAAGCCGGCCGCCAGCGATGCGGCGGCTCAGATCGACGCCTGGATCAAGACCGCGCCGCCGGTGAAGCTCGACGACGAGGGGCCCGACGGCGTCACGCCGGGCCGAGAGCCACGCAAGATGCATGGCGAGGTCGGCGTGACGGTGGGGTCCGGGGGCTATCGCAGCGCCTATGCGGTCAGCGTTATTCCGGTGGGTGAGACCGGCACGGTGTCGCTGGCGGTGTCCAAGTCCCAAGGCGGCCGCTTCTATGGCGGTCCTGGTGGGCGTCCGTTCAACGGCGGTGACCGCAGCAGCGTGGCCTTGGCCGTGAACCTGGGTCCCCAGGCCGAGCGGGCCTGTCCGGCGGCGCCGGTCGGTCCCATCGCCTTTGAAGATCACGCCGGGCCGGATCTCTATCTCGCCGAATGCCGGGCGCGCGCCCGGGTCCAGAACCCCGACTAGCGCTGGTCCAGCCAGGCCTGGGCCAAGGCGAGAAAACCCGGGATATCGATCGTCTCGGCGCGCGCGTCGGCGGCCAGGCCGGCCGCGACGCACAGGGCCTCCCCGCCCAGGGGCTTCAGGCTTGAGCGCAGCATCTTGCGCCGCTGTCCGAACGCGGCCTGGGTGATCTTCTGCAGAGCGCCCAGCAGCACCGGCTCTGGCCGGTCCGCCCGCGGGACCAAGCGCACGACCGCCGAGGCCACCTTGGGCGGCGGGGTGAAGGCGCGAGCCGGCACATCCATCACAAGCCGCGCCTCGGCGCAGGCCTGGGCGATCACCGCCAAGCGACCATAGGCGTCGGAGCCCGGGGCCGCGACGATCCGCTCGGCCACTTCCTTTTGGAACATCAGGGTCTGGCTGACGGGCGTGTAGGGGCCGGTCAGCCACTTGATCAGCAGCGGCGTGCCGACATTGTAAGGCAGGTTGGAGACGATCGCCGCGGGCGCGCCAGCGCTGAGGGCGGCCTCGTCCACCTCCAGGGCGTCCCCCAGCACAAGGCTCAGCCGGCCGTCAGCGACCGCCGCCAGCTCCTGCAGCAGCGGCTCGAACCGCACATCCTTTTCCACCGCGATGACCCGCGCGCCGGTCTCCAGCAGGGCGCGGGTCAGGCCGCCGGGGCCGGGGCCCACCTCGATCACCAGGTCGCCGTCGCCCACCTCGGCCAGGCGGGCGATCTTGCGGGTGATGTTGAGGTCCAGCAGGAAGTGCTGGCCGAACGCCTTGTTGGCCAACAGGCCATGCTCTGCCAGGGTCTCGCGCAGCGGCGGCAGGTCGTCGATCCCGGTCATGCGTTGCGCCGGCCCACGATCTCCTCGGCCATTCGGATCGCCGCCACCAGGCTGTCGGCGCGCGCCAGTCCGCGTCCGGCGATGTCGAACGCCGTGCCGTGATCCGGCGATGTGCGAACGATCGGCAGGCCCAGGGTCACATTCACGCCGGACCAGATGTCCAGCATCTTCACGGGGATAAGCGCCTGATCATGATACATGCAGACGGCGGCGTCATAGCGCTCGCGCATCTCCGCCGGGAACAGGCTGTCGGCCGGATGCGGGCCGGTGGCGGCCACGCCCAGGTCGCGCAGGGCGCGGACGGCGGGCTCGATGATGTCGTGTTCCTCGCGGCCGATCCCCCCGCCTTCGCCGGCGTGAGGATTCAGGCCCGCCACCGCCACCCGCGGCTGGGCGATCCCGAAATCCCGCCGCAGGGCCTGGGCGGTGATCAGGCCGGCATTGACGATCTTCTCCACCGTCAGCAGGGACGGGACCCGATGGATCGGCTCGTGCACCGTCACCAGGGTGGTGCGCAGGCCGGGCGCCGCCAGCATCATGACCGGCCCCCGGGCGCCGTCGTATTTCTCGGCCTCGGTCAGTTCGCCCAGGAACTCGGTGTGGCCCGGAAACTTGAACCCGGCCTCGTACAGCGGCGCCTTGGCGATCGGCGCCGTCACCAGGCCGGAAACCGCGCCGGACAGGGCCAGGCCCACGGCGGTCTCGATCCACTGCACCACAGACGGCGCGGCGGCCGGGGTCGGCTGGCCGGCGACGACGGGGGCCTTCAGGGGCATGTCCAGCACCGGGATGGCGGAGGCGAACACTCGCGCCGCCTGGTCCGGCGCTGTGACCCGCTGAACAATGCCCGCGCCGGCCACCGAGGCCGAGGCCAGGGACTGATAGTCACCGACCACCACAAAGGGCGGGCCGGAGTCCTTCAACTGGCTCCAGGCCTTTACGATGATCTCTGGCCCGATCCCGGCGGGATCGCCCAGGGTGAGCGCAAGAGGTCCGTGTTTCACGGCGCTTCCGGATTGCAGCCCCGGCGACTCAGGCGGCCAGGGCTTGAGGTGTGGACACCAAGTCTAGTCCAACTCTTGACCTAGCGGGTCTCGATGGTGGCCGAATTCCGCAGGTCCCGCATATAGCGCCGCGCGATCATGCTGAGTTGCTGCTGGTAGAGCCGGCCTTCGATCTGGTCGTGGCTGAGCGCTTCCTGTCCGCCGGACCGCTTGCCGCAGACCGCAAGCAGGTGAAGCCCCGCCGCCGTGCGGATCGGCTGCGACACCTGGCCGGGTTGCAGGCTGGAGGCGGCGTCGCGGAAGGCCGGAGCCAGATCCTTGATCTCCGCCTCGCCGAGGTCACCGGCGACCACGCCGCCGGCCTGGGCCGCCTTGGTCTCCAGGTCGCCGCAGCCGGTCACCTGGGCCCGCAGGGCGTTCAGCTTGGCCGTCGCGGCGTCGACCTGGTCCTGGCTCGCGCCCTGAGCCAGGGCCACGGCCGCCTGCTTCAGATTGACGATGGTCGCCTCGGCGCCAGAGCGCTTGTCACGCAGATAGATGATGTAGACGCCGTCGCGCACCGGGATCGGTTGCGACAGTTGGCCGGGGCGCATCTGGGCCAGGGCGGCGTCGACTTCCGGCGCCATCTCGCCCATCGACACCCAGCCGACCTCGCCGCCGCCGGCCGCGGTGGCCGAAGCCGAGAACTGTCGAGCCACGGCCTGGAAGGGCGCGCCCTGCTGCATCTGGGCGATCAGCTGGCCGGCGCCATTGACGGCGACCTCCATGCCGCCCACCCGGTTGGCGTCGAGGAACACTTCGGAGATCTGGTACTGCGGCTTCGAGGCCGCGGCGGCGATGCGCTCCTGCATGGCCTTGATCTGGTCCTCGCCGATCCGCAGGCGCGAGCCGTAGCGGCCGCGGATCCAGCGGCCCCAGCTGATCTGGGCGCGATACTGAGCCCGCAGGGTGTCCAGCCCGATCCCCTGGGCGGCCAGCTGGGTCTTGAACTGCTCGGGGCTCATATTGTTTGACTTGCCCAGATCGTCGATCTCGGCCTCGACCTCCTGATCGTCGGCGATCAGGTCCATCTTCTGTTCCTTGGCCACCCGACGCAGCTCGTGCATCTGCAGGTGCTCGTCCACGAGGCCGACCAGGGCCTCGCGCTGGAACTGCGGCAGGTTCTGTTCGGTCGGCTGCACGCCGGAGGTGGCGATCAGCAGGCGCATGCGCTGGGCCAGGTCGTAGGTCGAGATGATCTCGTCATTGACCACGGCGGCCACGGCTTCAGACAGCTGCGAGGGCCCGGCCGGTTGCGGTGCGGCCGCGGGGGGCGCGGCCTGGGCCAGGGCGTAGGAGGGCAGGGCGATCGACGGGGCCGCCAGAGCCAGGGCGGCCAGGACGACAGCGCCGCGCGCCGAACGGCCCGGGACTTTACGCGCGCGCATCATGGAGTGGTGCATTCCTCGGATCGACGACTGAAGGCGCGAAGTGGCCTCCGCGCCTTGGTTCTTAGTTGGCATACATCGGTCCGCCCAATGTGGCGAGCGTGAGGCGCACGGCGATGGACTCGGTCGGTCCCAGTCGCCCGATCACCGTATCCTCGCGGCGGTAGATCACATCGATGCGGGTGCACTCGTCGCGATAGACCACCCCCAGGTCCCGGATGACCCAGGCGTCCTGCACCAGGTCGCGGTTGCCATAGGCCGTCACACCCCAATGCTTGGACAGGTAGAGCTCGCCGCCGAGGTCCAGGTTTTCCACCTTGGAGCCATTCGCGTCGGCCACGTTACGCAGGTAGCGGAAATAGCCCGAACCGCGCTTGACCGAGACGTTGGCCCCGGCCTCGGCGCGCTGGATCGAAAGGTCGTCGGCGTCCAGGCGGGCGCGGGTGAAGAACGACACGCCACGCATAGGCTGCGCATCGGCCGCCACGATCCAGTCCGAGGCCTTGCGCGACAGACCGCTGGTGGTGGTGAAGGCGTCGTCGTCGCTGTCGCGGAAGCTGCGGCCGACCAGCAGGCTGGCGCGCCGGCCATCGTCCCAGAACATCGAGGCCCGGCCGGCGACATTGAAGCGCGCCCCGTCCTCATAGAGGTCATAGCCGGGGAACTTGTTGGCCCGGAACAGATTGGTCTCGTCGAACTCGAAGGCGATGGAATCTTCGTTCAGGAAGATCGGCGCCTTCGCGGCCGTGTAGCCCACCACCACCTGCTTCACCTTTGGCGAAATCGCCAATTGTGCAACAGGTTCAAGCACAACCGTTGACGTCTTGAAGCGTCGCGCCAGGGGAAAGCTGATGTCGGCCCCGGCCACGGCCAGGCCGCGCGCCAGGCTCTTGGAGGTCGAGCTCATGCCGCTGAGGTCGCCCAGACTGTAGGCGTCGGCGCGGATGTTCACGTAAGGCGAGATCCGCAGGCCCGCGGTGCTGGTGAAGGTCGCGCGCCAGTCGGCTTCCCCGGTGACCCGGCGGCTGTCGATGCCAGGCAGGGCCGTGTTCAGGGTGGACTGGTCCCGCGTCAGGGCGACCGCTGAGCCCAGCAGCCGCAGGCGGCCGTTCAGGATCTGGGTTCCCGGCTCCCAGCGGCCCTCGATCAGCGGGCCGACGGTCGGGAAGGTGCGGTCATTGTCGCCGGGGCGCAGGCCTTGAATGGTGAAGGCGCCCGCCGAGAACCAGGACTTCTGATCCTGCCGCGTCGCATAGACCTGGGAGATCAGCCGGCGGTCATCGGCGATGAAGGGGCCCCGCGCCGCATAGACGTCGCCCACCTCATACTTGTCGAACAGCAGGTCGTCGGAGGTCCGCTCGGCGGTGAAGCCCCAGCGCCACTTGTCATTGATCGCGAACGCGCCCGACGCCAGCACGTAGCTGCGCGAGGTGTCCTGGCCGAAGGGATTGCCCTTGCCGTCGAAGTCGGTGTCGTGGGTGTAGCCGACCCTCGCATCAAGGGCGCCGGAATAGAAGCGCTTCCGATAGTGGGCGTTGAGGAGCGGGTTAACTTTCGTGTTGATTTGAGGGCTTAGCGTCAAATCCGAAGACGGCGACAGAACCTGGAGATAGGGCTGCTCATAGGACAGGCCCCGGCGGTTCGACGCCCCGAACTTGGGCGGCAGGAAGCCGGACTTGCGCTCGGCCTCGGGGTCCGGGTGCCAGAAGACCGGCAGGTACAGCACCGGCGCGCCCAGGATGCGGATCACCGCGTTTCGGTAATAGACCACCTGGTGGGCGTGATCCTGCACCACCTTCTCGGCCTGGATCGACCAGGTCGGGGTCTTCGGCGTCGTCCCGTCGGCGGCGCAGATGTCGCAGGGCGTATAGATCGCCCGGTTCAGCTCGTTGACGTTCTCGTTGCGACGAATGGCGCTGGCCGCGGCCAGCTTGATGTCGCCGGGCATGCGGGCCGAAAAGCCGCGGGCCGCCCCGGCCTTCATCGCGTCATCCAGCACCAGCTGGTCGGCGTATTCCACCGAGCCGTCGGCGGCGATCACCTGGACCTCGCCCTTGGCGGTCATCACCCCGCGGGCCTCGTCATAGACCAGTTCGTCGGCGCGCAGGGTCCGGCCCTCATAGCGCACCTCGACCTGGCCCTTGGCGGTCGTGACCTTGGTCTTGTCGTCACGGATGACCAGGTCGGCTTCCATGTACAGCTCGCCCGGCTTCAGGCCGTCGGCCGACACGGCGCCCTGCGCCATGGGCTTGCCCTGCGCCTGCGCCGCCCCGGTCCAGGACAGCACAAGGAGGGCCACGCCCGCGAGCAGGCCGCGCTTGGCCGAGACTGACCGCCTAGCGGAACTCATTGGACGACTTCGACCCTCTCGACGTGGTTCTGGGGGGATGGATAGCGGCGCACGTCAGCGATTCAACCGTCTTCGGTGTAGCAGAGCAGCGTCAGCCCCGACAGCAGGGCGATAACCGGCGGCGCCCAGGCCGCCGCGAACAGGGGCAGGATGTCGGCCCCCGCCAGGGCGCCGGCGAACTCGTTGAAGAAGAAGAACACGAAGCCGATCGCCACGCCCGCGCCCACCAGCCCGCCCAATCCCCCAAGCCGCACAAGGCGCAGCGAGAAGGCGGCGGCCAGGATCGACATGGCGGAAAACAGCAGCGGGGTCGCCAGCAGCTGATGGAACCGCAGCCGATAGCCGTTGGCGGAGAAGCCGGCCTGTTCGGTCCCGCGGATCGCTTCCGGCAGGCGCCAGAAGGCGATCGCCTCGGGTGACGAGAACCGCTCCATGGCCGACTCGGAATCGAGGCTGGAGCGGATCGACAGGGAATCAGAACGCACCGAAGCCTCGCCGGCCGTCGCTTCGCGCACGTCGGTCAGCTTCCAGAAGCCGGGCAGCAGGCGCGCCTCGGCCGCTTCCAGGCGGCGTTTGAACTGCGGGATGCCGTCCTTGTTCTTTTGATAGATGAACAGCGACACCCCACGCAGGCGGACGGCGCCGTCCACGGCGTCGCGGGCCTTGGCGTGGATGACGATCTGGTTGCGCTCGTCCCCCTGGCGCAGCCACACCTCCTTGGGCGCGTCGGTCAGGTAGTTCTCCATCAGCCGGGCCCGGTCGGCCTCGAACCGGGCGCTGAGCGCAGAGGCGACGGGGTTCAGGAAGGCCACCGCGAGGATGCCGACTGCAAACGCCGCCAGGGCCGAGGGCAGGATGAAGCGCCAGGCTGAAACGCCGGCCGCCCGCATGGCCACCAGCTCGCTGCGGCGGTTCAGGCCGACATAGGCGCTGATCCCCCCGAACAGGAACACGAAGGGCAGGAGCAGCAGCACCAGGGCGGGCGCCTTCAGCAGGGTCAGGCCGAACAGCTGAGCCACGCTGACATCGGCCCGCACGCCCACGGACCGCGACAGGTCGACGAACTGGATCAGCAGGATCACGCCGGACAGAATGGCCAGGGCGCCGCCCACGCCGATGAAGGTGCGCGACAGCACATAGCGGTCGAGGCGTCCGATCCCGCTCATGCGGCCCCCGCGGGCGCGAGAGGCGCGGTTGTCACGGCACGCCTGCTTGTGATCCTGCGCCGGAAGACGCCGGACAAGGCCCAGGCCAGGCCGCCCAGGGGCACGGCGTACTGCAAGAGGTTGATCCAGGCGGCGTCCTCGCTGCCGGCCTGCACCACGAAGCCGACGATCCGCAGGGCCGCGGCGGCTCCGCCGATCATGGCGATCCGCCGCCCATAGCCCAGGCGGGAGAACCCGCCGCCGATGATGGCCCACAGGGCGAAGGCCATGAAGGTGATGTTGTACAGGGGGCTGGACAGGCGGGCGTGGCCCTCGGCCAGCAGCTTCAGCCGGTTCTTCTGCTCCCAGTCCTGCTTCAGGTCGGGGAACAGGAGTTCGTGCAGGTAGCGGTCGGAGGGCTTGTAGTGGACCAGCTCGTCGCCGCTGATGAACTGCGACAGGTCGAACACATAGTCGTCGAAGGACAGGAAGTTCAGGACGCCGGTCTTGCTGAACTCCTGGTTCGAGCCGCGATGCATCAGCAGCACCGGCTTGCCGCCGCGCTTCGCCATCCGGCCTTCGTCGGCGATGTAGGTGGTGGCCCCGCCGTCCGCCTTGGTCTGGTGGATGAACAGGTTGTGGATCAGGCCGCCGGAATCGATGCTCTGGGCATAGACGGTCAGGCCGGGCGCCGGGGCGGTGAACTCACCCTCGCGCACCAGGGTCGCAGCCAGGTCGGTGCGCACCTGGAACAGGATCTCGCGGCTGGCCCGGGCCGCCGCCGGCTGGATCCACAGGTTCAGGAACAGGGCGATGACCGCCACGCCGCAGGCCAGCCACATCGCCGGGGCGATCACCCGCCAGCGGCTCATGCCGCCCGCGAAGCAGACCACGATTTCCTGGTCGGTATGCAGCCTGTTCAGCGCCACCAGCGCCGCCACCAGCAGCGCGATGGGCAGGATCATGTTGACCAGCTGGGGCAGGGCCAGCAGCGTCACTTCCAGGAAGACGAAGGCGCTCTGGCGCTGGCTGACGATGATGTCCAGCTGCGACAGGCTGGTCGACAACAGGGCGACAGCGGCCAGGGCGATCGTGGCGAGCACGGTCGGGCCGAGGAGCTGGCGCAGCAGGTAGCGGTCGATCAGGCGCATGCGGAAGAAAATCAAACTCGCCGAGTTTTTGGCGCGCCCGGAAGGCGAACCTGCTCTAAACCATGCGTCGCCGCGCCGCACAACCGCCGCACGTGCGGGTTCCTGTGCGAAGTGTCATGTGGGGCGCGAGTTGTCCCGGGTCTAGAGGCTTGAGAGAGTGTGATGGAGATCGAGTTCCTCGCGGCGGACGCGCCGCTGGCTGACAAGGCCGTTCTGGCTATCGTGGTGTTCGAGGGCGAGGCCGAGAAGGTCGAGGGCGGCGCCTATGCGCCCGCCGTGGCCGCCTCCCGCTTCACCGGCGCCAAGGGCCAGACCCTGGACATCCTGGCCCCGGCCCAAGGGGCGGCGGCGCGGGTGCTGCTGATCGGCGCGGGCAAGGCTGACGCCTTTGACGACATCGCCTGCGAGAACGCCGCGGCCTCGGCCTATGCGGCGGTGAAGACCTCCGGCCTGACCAGCCTGCGCCTGCGCCTGCCGGCCGACGCCTGCGCGGCCCGCGCCGCCCTCGGCGTGCGCCTGGCGGCCTACCGCTTCGACAAGTATCGCACCAAGGAAGCGGCCGAGAAGAAGCCGACCATCGCCAAGACGGCCGTCGAGACCGCCGACAGCGACGCGGCCCTGAGCGCCTTTGCGGACCTCGCCGCCCTGGCCGACGCGGTGGCCTTCTCCCGCGACCTGGTCTCCGAGCCGCCGAACGTCCTCTATCCCGCCGAATTCGCCCGGCGCGTGAAGGAACTCGAGCGCCTGGGCCTGGAGGTCGAGATCCTCGGCGAGGCCGAAATGGCCAAGCTCGGTATGGGCTCGCTGCTGGGCGTCGGCCAGGGCTCCATCCGTGAAAGCCAGCTGGCGGTGATCCGCTGGAACGGCGCCGCGGACAAGGACGCCCAGCCCATCGCCTTCGTCGGCAAGGGCGTCTGCTTCGACACCGGCGGCATCAGCCTCAAGCCGGCCGACGGCATGGAAGACATGAAGTGGGACATGGGCGGCGCCGGCGCGGTCGCCGGCCTCATGCACGTGCTGGCCGGCCGCAAGGCCAAGGTCAACGCGGTGGGCATCCTGGGCCTGGTCGAGAACATGCCCGACGGCAACGCCCAGCGTCCGGGCGACGTGGTCACCTCCATGTCCGGCCAGACCATTGAGATCATCAACACCGACGCCGAAGGCCGCCTCGTTCTGGCCGACGCCATCTGGTACTGCCAGGACCGCTTCAAGCCGAAGTTCATGGTCGACCTGGCCACCCTGACCGGCGCGATCATCATCAGCCTGGGCAATGACTATGCCGGCCTGTTCTCCAACAATGACGAGCTGAGCGAGAACCTGCTGTCGGCCTCCAAGGCCGAGGCCGAGCCCCTGTGGCGCATGCCGCTGCCGGCCCAGTACGACAAGAACATCGACAGCATGATCGCCGACATGAAGAACACCGGCGGCCGTCCGGGCGGTTCGATCACGGCGGCCCTGTTCATCCAGCGCTTCGTCAACGGCGTGCCTTGGGCCCACCTGGATATCGCTTCGACCGCTTGGAAAAAGCCGTCTACCGTGCCGACGATTCCCGACGGCGCCACCGGATTCGGCGTCCGGTTGCTCAATCGGATGGTGGCCGAACACTACGAGGAATAGGAGAGGCGGGGGCTTATGCATCTGGTCCTGTTGCACAGCCCGCTGATCGGTCCCTCCGCCTGGCTGGCGGTGGCCGCCGAGGCGCTGGAGCGAGGCCATAAGGTCTCGCTTCCAGCCATTCCTGACCTGAACCTGATCCCCCAGCCCTACTATCCAGTCATAGGCCGCGGCGTGGCGCGGCAGATCGAGGGGCAGGGCGCGGCGACCCTGGTGGTGCACTCCAGCGCCGGCGGTCTGGCGCCCAGTGTCGTCGCCGCCAGCGAGGGCCGCATCGACCATGTGGTGTTTGTGGACGCCATCCTGCCGCACCCGAACCGCTCCTGGTTCGACACCACCGGCGTCGTCTTCGCAGACGCCCTGCGCGCGACGGTGCAGGACGGTCTCGCCCCGCCCTGGGACCAGTGGTTCCCGGCCGGCCTGATCGCCGACCTGATCGACGATGCGAACGCCCGCGCCGTGTTCGAGGGCGAGTTGAACCCCACGCCGGTCGCCTTCCTGGAAGAGGTCTCGCCCGACCTGGACCTGCCCGAGAACGTGGCCTGGAGCTATCTGCGCCTGTCCGAGGCCTACGAGGCCGAGGCCGCCCGCGCCCGGTCCCAGGGCCGGCCGACCTTGCGCGAAGACCTGCATCATCTGGCGATGTTCACCCACTCCTTCGAGGTGATGAACGCCCTGTCCAACCTGCTGCGGATCGGCGGATGACCGCGGCGGCGCCTTGCGAGGTCTGGTTCTACCACCTGGAGCGCACGGGCCTCGACCAGGCCTTGCCTGAACTCCTGGAAAAGACCCTGGCGCGCGGCTGGCGCGCCCTGGTGCGGGCCCAGGACAAGGACCGCATCGAGCACCTGGACGGCTGGCTTTGGTCGTACCGCGATGAGAGCTTCCTGCCGCACGCGCCGGCGGACGAGCCGGGCGCCGCGCGCCAGCCCATCCTGCTGACGACGGGCCAGGACAATCCCAACCAGGCCGACGCCCTGTTCCTGATCGACGGGGCCGAGCCGGGGACGCTGGACGCCTACACCCGCTGTGTCGTCCTGTTCGACGGCGGCGACGATGAGGCGCTCAAGACCGCCCGTCGCCAGTGGACCGCGGTCAAGGGAACCGGCTTGCCGGTGAGCTATTGGCGTCAGAAGGGACGGGGCTGGGAGAAGCAGGCATGACGTTTCGCGCGCGCGCGGCCCTTGCGGCCCTGACCTTCACCCTGGCCGCCTGCGCCAGCGAAGCCCCGAAGCCGGCCCCGCCGCCCGCG
>NZ_JBHTLQ010000078.1:0-12806 GCF_042679085.1 Phenylobacterium conjunctum
CCCGCGCCCGCCGCAGCCGCGCCAAGGCCGCGCCGGAGGCTGCTGCTGAGGCGCCGGCCGAGGTCGTCGCTGAGGTTGAGGCTCCGCCGGTCGCCGTCGCAGAGCCCGCGCCCGAGCCCGTGGTTGAGACCGTCGCGGTCGAGCCCCCGGCCCCGGCCGAACCGGATCCGGCGGAAATCACCGCCCCGCCGCCGAAGCCCAAGAAGGGCTGGTGGCGTCGCGGGTGACGCATTAGGGTCGGGTCGGGGAGCTGAGGTTTGGAGTTCTAGACACGCATGGTCTCCCCGACCCGCCCGCTCATTTCGAGGTTTGCGCGGACCGCCCTGGCGGCGGTCCTGACCGCAGGCCTGACCCTGCCCGCGGCCCCCGCCGCGGCCCAGGGCGAAGCGATCTCGCTGCTCCGTGACACCGAGATCGAGGCCATCCTGCACGATGACGCCGCGCCGCTGTTCGACGCGGCCGGCCTGGACGCCAAGTCCATCAACATCCTGCTGATCGGCGGCTCGGACCTGCAGGCCTTCGCCGCGCCGGGCACCATGGCGGTCTATACGGGCCTGATCCTGGAATCGAAGACGCCGAACGAGCTGCAGGGCGTCATGGCCCACGAGATCGGGCACCTGGCCGGCGGCCACTCCGCCCGCTCAGGCGAAATGAACAGCGCCGGCATGAAGCCCTTCCTGCTGACCATGGGCCTGGGCGTGCTGGCGGCCCTGGCGGGCAACGCCACCGCGGGCGCTGTGCTGGCGGGCAATGCGGGCTATTTCGGCACCCTGGGCGCGATGGGCTATAGCCGCGAACAGGAAAGCCGCGCCGACCAGGCGGGCGCCACCTATCTGGAACGGGCCGGCCTGTCGGGCCGAGGCCTGGCCGAGTTCTTCGACAACTTCCGCTACCAGGAGGTTTTCCAGGAGGCCAAGCGCTACCCCTATTTCCGCACCCACCCCCTGTCCTCGGACCGGATCGAAGCGCTGCGCGCCCGGGTGGAGAAGCAGGCCCACTATGCCGTGACGGACAGCGCAGAGGCCCAGGCCAAGCACGAGATCATGAAGGCCAAGCTGCAGGGCTTCATCAATCCGAACATCGCCATCGTGAAGTGCGGCGACAAGGTCCAGACCTATCCGACCAAGTACGCCTGCGCGATCGCCTACTACCAGCTGAAGGAGCCGGAAAAGGCCCTGGCCCGGATCGACGCCCTTCTGCAGGAGCAGCCGGACAATCCCTATCTCTGGGAGCTGAAGGGCCAGATCCTGTTCGAGTTCGGCCGGACCGCCGAGGCCGAGGCCCCGCAGCGCAAGTCGGTGGAGCTCAAGCCCGACGCCCCCCTGCTGCGGGTCAATCTGGGCCAGACCCTGATCGCCCTGACCGACAAGGCCAAAATCGAGGAAGGCGTCCGGGAGCTGAAGCGGTCCCTGGACCAGGACGGCGACAACGCCGTCGCCTGGCGGCTGCTGGCCGAGGCCTATGCGACCCAGGGCCATGACGGCCTGGCCCGCTACGCCACCGCTGAATACAACGACCGCATCGGCGACAAGCGCCAGGCCCTGATCTTCGCCATGCGCGCCCGTGACATGCTGGACAAGGGCTCGCCGGAATGGCGGCGCGCCACCGATATCGCCCACACCTCTGATCCGGACCGGGACATCTCCCGCGGCCTGGACAAGGATGACCGGCTCTAGAGCCGCCGCACACGCTTCACCAGACGGACGCCCATGACCCTTTCCAAACGCGCGGCCCTGTTGGCCGCCTGCGCCCTCCTCCCGCTCTCCGGCTGCCAGAAGGCCAGCGATGACGCCTTCGGCCAGAAGGTGCGCGCCTACCTGCTGGAGCATCCCGAGGTGATCGAGGAGGCGGTCACCGCCCTGCAGGCCAAGAAGCAGGCCCAGGCCCAGACCGCCGCCAAGGCCCAGCTGGCCCGCTATCGCGAGGCGCTGGAGCGCGATCCCCGTGACTTCGTGGCCAATCCGAACGGCAAGCACACGGTGGTGGAGTTCTTCGACTACCGCTGCGGCTACTGCAAATCCTCGGCCCCGGAGATCCTGGCCCTGATCAAGCAGAACCCGGACATCCGCTTCGTCTTCAAGGAATTCCCGATCTTCGGCGATGAGTCCGACGAGGCGGCAAAGGTCGCCCTGACGCCAGAGGGCAAGGCCAAGGGCCTGGACCTGTTCCGCAGCTTCATGACCGAGCGCTCGCTGGACAACCCGGCCATCGACCGCCACCTGGCCGCCGCCGGCCTGAACCCCGCCGCGGTGCGGGCCGCCGCCGAGAGCCCGCAGGTGGCCAAGCACATCGCCGACACCCGCGCCCTGGCCAAGGCGCTGAACCTGGAAGGCACCCCCGCCTTCATCGTCGGCGACCGGCTGATCCCCGGCGCCGACATGGCGGCGCTGAACGCGGCCATCGTCGAGTTGAAGGCTCGCGACGCCAAGCCCATGGGTTGAGGAAAGCGCCCCGGCTTACCTTGGGTCGGGCTTTCCAAGACCGGCGTTCCCCGACTAGACTCCCGGCAAATAGGCGTTGGGAGGCGTCATGAGCGAACGGGTTCTGGTGATCGGAGCCGGCATGGCCGGGCTTTGCACGGCGCTTGCGCTCGCCCCGACAGGCCGCGAGGTGGTGCTGTTGGAGCGCGACCCGTCGCCGCCGCCCGGGGACGCCGACGAGGCGTTCCGGGACTGGAACCGTCGCGGCGTCGGCCACCTTCGCCACAGCCACGCCTTCCTGGCCCGGCTGCGCTCCCTGATCCGCGACGAGCACCGCCCCTTGCTGGACGACCTGCTCGCCTCCGGCTGCCGCGAGATCACATTCGCGGAGATGCTCACCGACCTGCACAAGCCCCGCTACCAGCCCAAGCCCATCGACGCCGACATGGTGGTGCTGACCAGCCGGCGCACGACGCTGGAGCTGATCATGCGCCGCTATGTGGAGCGCCTGCCCGGCGTCTCCATCCGGCCGGAGACCTTCGTGCGCGAGCTGGTGGTCGAGACCCCCGCCGACCGCCCTCTGGCGGTGACCGGCGTCCGGCTGGAGGACGGCGAGGTGCTGTCCGCCGATCTGGTGGTCGACGCCGCCGGCCGCACCTCCGGCGCCTGTGAACAACTGCGGGCCCTGGGCGCGCCGATCGCCGAGGTCTCGGAGTCGGCCGGCATCCTCTACTTCACCCGCCACTACCGGCTGCGGCCGGGCCAGGCCGAGCCGCCGCGCGGCAAGAACCCGGCCTCGGGCGACATGGGCTATATGAAGTTCGGGGTGTTTCCGGCCGACAACGGCTGCTTCTCCATCACCATCTGCGTGCCGGAGATCGAGTTTGAGATGCGCAAGGCGATCCTCGACCCCGAGGTGTTCGACCGCCTGTGCCGCGAGATCCCGGGTCTCGTCCCCTGGCTCGAGCCCGAGCGCACCGAAGGCGTCAGCAAGGTGTTCGGCATGGGCGACCTGCACAGCCGCTGGCGCGACCTGGTGACCGACGGCAAGCCCGCGGTGACCGGCTTCTTCGCCCTGGGCGACGGGCTGGTGCGCACCAACCCGCTCTACGGCCGCGGCTGCTCCTTCGCCGCGGTCAGCGCCTACCAGCTGCGGGACACCCTGGCGGAGAGCGCCGATCCGGCCGCGCGCGCCCTGCGCTACCACGAGCGGATCCAGGCCGAGATCCGGCCCTACTACGACAACATGCTGGAACAGGACCGCGCCGCCGTTCGCCGCGCGCGCCAGACCCTGACCCCGGGCTACAAGCCCAGCTTCCGCAGCCGGATGACCAAGAGCTTCCTGGAGGATGGGCTGAACATCGCGGTCCGATCGGACCCCGAACTGATGCGCGAGGCCCTGCGCAGCTTCCACATGCTGGAGCACCCGTCGGCCTGGCTGCGCCGGCCGAAGAACCTGGCCAAGGTCATGGGCTACTGGGCCAAGGGCAAGCGCGCCAACGCCGCCGCCTACCCGCCCAAGCTCGGCCCGGAGCGCGAGGCGCTCTACACGGCGCTCGGCGTGTCACCGACGGCGGACATCGAGCGGCTGGCGGCGGAGGGTTAGCACCGCCCATCCCGGCGGAGGCGTTCAGCTCTCCGCGGGCTCGGTCAGCCCCGCGAACGGCCCGCCCTTGGCGAAGCTGTCGCGCACGGCTTCCGGCGTCAGGGTCGCGGCCTTGTCCAGCTCGAAGATCTCCGGCGGCACGTACCAGTGCAGCTTGTCGGAGTGGTAGGCCTCCCAGACCACCTCGGCCACGGCGCGGGGCGGGATGGCGCGGAACATGCCCTCCTTGGGCGCGGCCTCGACGGCGCCCGGCGGCAGGATCGGGGTGTCGATCAGGCCCGGCAGCACGTCGGCGGCGCGCACGCCATAGGCCTTGAACTCCACAGACAGCGCCTCGGTCAGGCCCTTCACCGCGTGCTTGGTGGCCGAATAGACCGCGATGCCCGGAATGCCGAAGGTCGCCGACGAGGACGAGGTCGTGAAGCACATCGAATTGGGGGTGGCGCGCAGGTACTGCAGGCCCTCGTGGACGCCGATGAGCACGCCGACGAAGTTGACGTTCACCACCGCCATGATGTCGTCGAAGGTCATGTCGGCGAACGGGCCGCCGCGGCCGATGCCGGCGTTGTTGTAGAGGATGTCCATCCGCCCGCCCGTCGCCTCGGCGAAGGCGGCCAGGCAGGCCTTGTACTGGTCGCGGTCGGTGACGTTCAGCACGCCGGTGACGCAGTTCTCGCGGCCGATGTCGCGCTTCAGGGTCTCCAGACCCGCATTGTTCACGTCATAGGCGCCGACGAACCAGCCCTTCTCGGCGAACAGCAGCGCGGTCTGGCGGCCCATGCCCGACGCGGCGCCGGTGATGAAGATGGTCTGGCGGCCGTTGGACACACCCATGTGCGGTTCTCCCCAATTTCGCTTCCGCGCTCGGACGGCGCGCTCAAGGCCAGTCTAGAGCTATTGCCCTTGGGGAACGGAGCGGAAATCGCGGCTGTCGAAAACGGTGCGCCGTTCTAGACTTGGGTCCAGTGAACCGGGAGGGCGGCGCGTGCGAAGACCTTGGTGGACGGCTCTCGTCCTCGGCCTGATCGTCTGCGCATCCCAGGCTGTAGCCCAGACCGCCCTGCCCTTGCGCACCGTAGGCCGGACCGTCCCCGGCGTGGCCGGCTTCAGCCTGATGCAGTGGCCCGGCGTCTATTTCGAAGGCGCGTTCACCGGCGCGGAGGTCACGGTCGGGCCGGTGTCCGGCAAGGCCCGCTTCAAGGTCGAGATCGACGGCGCGCCGGCCGGCCTGCTGACCTCTGGCGATCCAGCCCTGCGGATCTCAGGGCTCACCCCGGCCGCGCATCGGCTGCGGGTCGAGCGCATAGACGAGCAGCGTGACGTGGTGGCCGGCTTCGGCGGCGCCACCGTGCCGGGTCCAGAGAATGTCCTGGCCCCGCCCCCGCCGCGGGCGCGCCAGATCGAGTTCATCGGCGATTCCTTCACCACCGGCTTTGGGCTAACGGCCGGCAGAAGCTTCTGTACGAACGGGAAGATCTGGGCGACGACCGACACCTCCCAGACCTTCGCGGCCCGGCTAGGCCGCCACTATGACGCCGACTACCAGGTGATCGCCTATTCCGCTGGGGGGCTGGTGCGCAACTCACCCTTCCGGCGCACAAAGCCCGTCGTGCCGCAGCTCTACGAGCGCACCCTGTTCGACGACCCGACCCCTGCCTCGCGCGATCCGACCTGGAGGCCGCAGCTGCTGGTCCTGTCCCTCGGCAGCAATGACTTCGCTCCGATGGACCGGCGCGAGGCCTGGAAGACGCCGGCCCAGGTCGAGGCCGCGCTGGTCCCGGCCGGAGTCGCCTTTGTGCGCAAGCTGCAGGCCCGATATCCCGGGGTGAAGATCCTGCTGCTGGATTTCGACGAGGCTCCCGTGGTCGCCAGCAACCGGCTGATCATGGCCGAGCTCGAGAAGGCCGGCGTCAGCGACGTGCGCCACGTCTCGACCCGCGACCGCTTCGCCTTCAGCGGCTGCTTCCAGCACTTGGACGCCGCGGACAACGCCCGCATCACCACCCAGCTGCAGGAGGTGATCGACGCCTGGCCGGGGGTGTGGGACCGCTAGCTCATATGATCATGATCAATGCGATCGGGCGGTGACCGGCGACCTTGGCGCGCAGACGCTGGAGGCCGCATGCCCGTCGAAGTTCGCATCGCCCGTATCCTGGGGCCCTTCCTGCTGGCCATGGGCCTGACCGAGCCCTTCGCCATGCCGGTGTTCGCCGCCCAGACGGGGCCGGTGGTCTATCTGAACGGGACGCTGCTGTTTGTGGCGGGCGTCGCCATCCTCCAGGCCTATTCGCGCTGGACGCAGGATTGGCGCAGCCTGGTGACGCTGTTCGGCTGGGTCATGACCGCCGCCGGCCTCTATCGCCTGGCCCAGCCCGCCGCGCCCCAGCTGGACGCCGGGCCGGGGACGGATGCGGTGTTCCTGGTCCTGATCGCGGCCGGGGCGGTGCTGACGCTTAAGGGCTATCGGCGAACCTAGCTCCGCTCACCCCGGCGAATGCCGGGGTCCAGGTGAAGCCTCCTGAGCTACAAGTCTGGAAGCGAAAGCGATCTTTGATCTGGATCCCGGCGTTCGCCGGGATGAGCGGCGTCATGAGCGCGCCTGCATCCCGTTCTTCTTCAGCCGCCAGACCAACAGGTCGAAGCGGTCCTGGCCGAAGAAGGGTTCGTTCTGGTGGACCATGCAAGGCACGCCCCAGTGGCCGGAGGCGCGGTGGGCCTCCTGGTTGGCCTCGATCTCCTGGGCGATGGCGTCGCCGGCCGCGTCGGCCTCGGCCTGCAGGTCTGCCTGGTTCAGGCCGGCGCGCTCGATGGCCCGGGCCAGCTTGTCGCCCTCGTTCCAGGGCATGTCCTGGCCCGACCAGATCAGCCGGCTGACCTCGTCAAAGAAGGCCACGCCCTGCGGCTTGTGCGAGGCGATGACACCGAGCGGCATCAGAAGCGACAGGTGCGGCTGCTCCTTGGCGCCGTTCAGGGTGGCCATGTCGACCACCACCGGATCGGGCCGCGGCCACGCATAGGGCAGGCCGTGGTATTCGGCGAGCCGCATGGTGTCCCGCATCAGGTACGGGATGAACAGCGGATCCTGCTTGGTGAAGAAGCCTTCTGAGCGCACGGCCAGGGGATAGACCGGCCGCATGTTGACCGTGACGTCGTAGTCCTCCTGGAGCGCCCGAAGCTTGGACATCACCAGGTAGGAATAGGGGCTGCGGAAAGACCAGAAAACGTCGACGGAGAGGCTCATCAGATAAGTCCGGATAGCGGAGACGAGGCCTCAGCATACATGCGTTTTGGCATACGTCCTGCCAAAAACGCCTCGCGGCCGGCGATCACCGCATGCTTCATGGCCCGCGCCATGCGGATCGGATCCTGCGCCCCGGCGATGGCGGTGTTCATCAGCACCGCGTCGCAGCCCAGTTCCATGGCGATGGCGGCGTCTGAGGCCGTGCCGACGCCCGCGTCCACCAGGACAGGGACGCTGGACTGCTCGATGATCAGGGCCAGGTTCAGGGCGTTCTGGATGCCGCGGCCCGAGCCGATGGGCGCTGCGGCGGGCATGATGGCGGCGGCCCCGGCGTCCTCCAGCTTCTTGGCGTAGACGGGATCGTCGCTGCAGTAGACCATCACCTGGAAACCCTCGGCGATGAGCATCTTCATGGCCCGCAGGGTCTCTTCCATGTCCGGCAAGAGGTGCTTGGTGTTGGACAGCACCTCCAGCTTGACCAGGTCCCAGCCGCCGGCTTCGCGAGCCAGGCGCAGGGTGCGCACCGCCTCCTCGCCCGTGAAGCATCCCGCCGTATTGGGCAGGAAGGTGAAGCGGTCGGGCTTCACATAGTCCACCAGCATCGGCTGGCTGGGATCGGACAGGTTCACTCGTCGAAGGGCGACGGTGACGATCTCCGCGCCGGCGGCCTCGGCCGCGGCGGCGTTCTCGGCGTAGTCCTTGTACTTGCCGGTGCCGACAATCAGGCGGGAGGAAAAGGTCCGGCCCGCCACGGTCCAGGTGTCTTGAGCCGTCGCGGTGGTTTGGGCGCCGTCCATGGTCAGCCGCCTCCGATAAAGTGAACAATCTCGATCCGGTCGCCATCGGCGACAGGAGTCGCGTGATAGGCCGAACGCGGAACGATCTCCAGATTGCGTTCGATGGCCACCTTGCGTGGATCCAGGCCCAAGGCCTCAACCAGGGCCGCCAGGTGCGAAATCCCTGAAAATTCCCGGGTCTCGCCGTTGATCGTCAGGGTCATGGGCAGCCTCGAATGCGGGGTCGCGTGTCGCAATGCTTGTGACCCCCGCCGCCGACCGTTACAAGACGGCGGAATCGACGGCGGAGCCGAATGTCGAAACCGATCTATGTGCTGAGCGGTCCCAACCTCAACCTTCTGGGGACCCGCGAGCCGGAGATTTACGGAAAAGCCACCCTGGACGATGTGCGGGTGCTCTGTGAGCAGCGCGCCTCGTCCCTGGGGCGCAGCGTCGTGTTCCGGCAATCGAACCACGAAGGCCAGCTGATCGACTGGGTGCAGGAGGCGCGCAAGGAAGCCTGCGCCCTCGTGATCAACCCGGCCGGCTATGGACACACCTCCATCGCCCTGCTGGACGCGCTGAAGATGCTCGAGATTCCGATCATCGAGTGCCACCTCTCCAACCCGGCGGCCCGCGAGGCGTTCCGTCATCACACCTATGTGTCGCTGGCGGCGACCGGAGTGGTCTCCGGTTTCGGCGCAGCGAGCTATGAACTGGCTGTCGAGGCCGCGGCGAAGCTTTCCGCCTAAGCCTCACACCAAAGCAGATAAGGGTTCTTCCTATGGCTAGCAGTCCCAAGGCTCCCGCCGATCAGCTCGACGCGCGCCTGGTCCGCAAACTGGCCGATATCCTGACGGACACCGGGCTCAGCGAAATCGAGGTCGAGCATAACGGCCTGAAGATCCGGGTCGCCAAGACCCTGACGGCCGCGCCCGTGGCCTATGCGGCCGCCCCGGCCCCCGTGGCCGCCGCGCCGGTCGCCGCCGCCCCCGCGGCGCCGGCCGCTGTGGAAGCCGCCGCTCCCGCCGCCGTGCGCGGCGATGCGGTCAAGTCGCCCATGGTCGGCACCGTCTACCTGCAGCCGCAGCCCGACGCCCCGGCGTTCGTAAAGGTGGGCGACACGGTCACCGCCGGCCAGACCCTGATGATCGTCGAAGCCATGAAGACCATGAACCCGATTCCGGCGCCCAAGGGCGGCCGCGTGGTCGAGATCCTGGTCGCGGACGCCCAGCCGGTCGAGTTCGGCGAGCCCCTGATCGTCATCGAGTAAGGGTCATGTTCGACAAGATCCTGATCGCCAACCGAGGCGAGATCGCGTTGCGGGTCCACCGGGCCTGCAAGGAGATGGGCATCGCCACCGTGGCCGTCCACTCCGAGGCTGACCGCAGCGGCATGTGGGTGCGCCTGGCGGACGAGAGCGTCTGCATCGGCCCGGCGCCCGCGGCCAAGTCCTACCTGAACATCCCCTCGATCATCGCCGCGGCGGAGATCACCGGGGCGCAAGGGATCCATCCCGGTTACGGCTTCCTGTCCGAGAACGCCCGCTTCGCCGAGATCGTGAACGCCCACGGCTTCACCTTCATCGGCCCGAAGCCGGAGCACATCCGGATGATGGGCGACAAGATCACCGCCAAGCAGGCCGTGAAGGACGCGGGCATCCCCGTGGTGCCCGGCTCCGACGGCGCGGTGACCACCGAGGAAGAGGCCTTCGAGGCCGCCAAGAAGATCGGCTTCCCCGTGCTCATCAAGGCCGCCGCTGGTGGTGGCGGGCGCGGCATGAAGGTCGCCCAGACTGAAGACGATCTGGCCGAGGCGGTGTCCACCGCCCGCGCCGAGGCCCGCGCGGCTTTCGGCGATGACGCGGTCTATATGGAGCGATACCTCCAGACCCCGCGTCACATCGAGCTGCAGGTCGTGGCCGACAGCCACGGCAACGTGGTGCACCTGGGCGAGCGGGACTGTTCGCTGCAGCGCCGTCACCAAAAGGTGCTGGAAGAAGCCCCCTCCCCGGTCATCGACGCCGCCGCCCGCGCCAAGATCGGCAAGGTGGTCGTCGATGCGGTGCGCGCCATCGGCTATCTCGGCGTCGGCACCATCGAGTTCCTGTATGAGAACGGCGAGTTCTTCTTCATCGAGATGAACACCCGCCTGCAGGTGGAGCACCCGGTCACCGAGGCCATCACCGGTATCGACCTGGTCCGCGAGCAGATCCGCATCGCCGCCGGCCTGCCCCTGTCCTTCCGCCAGGAAGACGTGGTCTTCGAAGGCCACGCCATCGAGTGCCGGATCAACGCCGAGAACCCGCGCACCTTCGCCCCCTCGCCGGGCCAGGTGACAGACTTCCACGCGCCGGGCGGCCTGGGCGTGCGGCTGGATTCGGCCATGTACGCCGGCTATTCGATCCCGCCCTTCTATGACAGCCTGATCGGCAAGCTGATCGTCCACGGCCGGGACCGCGAGGAGTGCATCGCGCGCCTCAACCGCTGCCTCGGCGAGGTGGTGGTCGGCGGTATCGAGACCACCATCCCCCTGTTCCAGGACCTGTTGCTGCAACCCGACATTCTGGCGGGGAACTACAACATCCACTGGCTGGAACGCTGGTTGAAGGACCAGGCCTCAGAGGGATGAGATGGAGGCGTTCGACGCCCACGATCTCCTGAACTGCTATGCCCAGGGCGTCTTCCCGATGGCGGACGCCCGTGAGGACGAGCACATCTTCCTCATCGACCCGCAGCGGCGCGGGGTGATCCCGCTCGACGGTTTCCATGTGAGCCGCCGCCTCGCGCGCACCGTACGCAGCGATCCTTTCGAGGTGCGCGTGGACACCGCCTTCGCCCGCGTGGTCGCCGCCTGCGCCGAGCCAAAACCCGGCCGCGACCAGACCTGGATCAACGCCACGATCGAGCAGCTCTATGCCGAGCTGTTCGAGATGGGGAACGCCCACAGCGTCGAGTGCTGGGCGGACGGCGAACTGGTGGGCGGGCTCTATGGCGTCTCGCTGGGCGCGGCCTTCTTCGGCGAGAGCATGTTCTCGCGGCGCACCGACGCCTCGAAGGTGGCGCTGGTCCACCTGGTGGCCCGGCTGATCGCCGGCGGCTTTGTGCTGCTGGACGCCCAGTTCATTACCGACCACCTGACGACGTTCGGCGCGCAGGAGATCGCGCGCCTGGACTATCATCGTCGGCTGGGCCGCGCCCTGGAGCGCGAGGGGGATTTCTACGGCGCTGCGGGTCCAGCGGGCTTCACCGGCGCCGCCGCCCTGCAGGTGATCAGCCAGGCGTCGTAGACCGGGTGCTCCAGGGGATCGAGCCCCGGAGACGAGGCGTACATCCAGCCCTTGAACACCTGGCGCGTGGCCGGCGTCGGCCGACCGGGCGTCGGCTTGGGCTGGGAGTCGATGGTCAGGTAGGCGATGGAGTCCTCGAGGGGCTCGTCCGGCGCGGTCTGCTCGCAGGCCTTCACCGTGAACACCAGGGTCTTGTAGCGCACCGGCTGGCCGACAGCGGCCTCGAAGCGCACGGTCTCGGCGGTGACCTTGTCGAGCGCCTGGAGGATGGCGACGTCGTAGCGGGCGCGCTTGATCACACCCTCGGCGGGCTTTTCCACCACCTGGGCCTTGGGCGGGGCCGCGGGCGCGACTTCGCTGGCCTGCATGGGCGGCGCGGCCACCGGCGCCGGCGGGGCGACCACCTCGGGCGGAGCTTCCTCGGTCGCCGGCGCGCTGGGCGTCACGGCCGGCGCAGGCGCGGTGGTCTGGGCGGCCACCAGGCCAGCCAGACCCATGGCGGCCAGGCCGCTCAGGACACCGACAGCGCGGGTGAGGTTCCGCCCCATGGTCCTATTCCGGACGCCAGGCCTCGTAGTCGCCGGTCGCCTTCGGGCGTTCGCCGCCACGGGCGATGGAGCCCTTGGGGCGCCAGGCATGCACGGTGCCGGTCAGGTTCGGACGGTGGTCCTTCTCCCAACCCTTGCGGGCCAGCGGCTCGCGGGTCGGCGGCTCATCGAAGGTGTAGTGCAGCCAGCCGTGCCATTCCGGCGGGACCTTCGAGGCCTCGGCGTAGCCGTTGTAGATCACCCAGCGGCGCTTGCGGCCGACGTCGTACGAATCCTTGGTGTCCTTGGCTTCGTAGTACTTGTTGCCCAGGTGGTCCGACCCGATGAAGACGCCGCGGCGCCAGGCCGTGAAACGCACGCCGATTGTCGCGCCGTTCCACCAGGTGAGCATTGCTTTCAGCACAGGATTTCCGAGTCCGGATCGGTTGGGAGGCGGCGGGACTATAGGTCCGCGCCCCGTGGGCGTCCAGCGGCGCGAACGTCGCAAGATGTTGGGGATAGAGCCCCCTGCGACCGCAACATCTATTGAAGGCGGGCGTTCGGACCCGTAACCTTGCCGCATAGGAGAAGCTTCACGTGCGGACGGATGCGTCGAGGATCGAACGCAGGACCCTGGAACGGTCCGGCGAGGTGGTCGAGGTCCTGGCCCCGGCCCACTGGACCGATGCGCGGGTCGAAGCCTGGCTGGACTGGGCTGGCGGCGACGCCGACCTGCCCGCCGCCCTGTTCCGCCGCGCCGAGGCCCTAGCCGAACAGGCCGACGCCCTGGGCCTGTTCGAGAGCCCCGCCGCTCGCGCCGCCTTCCGCCGGGACCTGGGCGCGGCCTTCATCTCTGGCCGCGTCGCCCTGGCCGAGCCGGGCTGGGCGTTGGGTCCGGAACTCCTGCCCACCAACGCCCCGGATTTCGCCGAGCGCCTGGGCCGGCT
>NZ_JBHTLQ010000079.1:0-12657 GCF_042679085.1 Phenylobacterium conjunctum
TTGCAACATCAGCCGAGCAAGGCTCACATCAACCCAGGACTCTCGTTATGGCTGGATGAGAAACGGGGGTCACGTCACGCGCTGCGCGCCACATTTCACTGATCGCCGGTTGCCCAAAACGGGCGGAATTTCTCCGACCTTCCCGCCTGGGATGAGGGGCGTTGATCCTAGGGTGTGTGGCGCGCCAGGCGGCGGGCGGACCGGCGGTGTGGAGGCTGGCTCAGGGCGTCGGCGTAGTGGGCGCGGGCGACGTAGAAGCGGGCGTGGCGCAGACCCCGCCGTGGGCCTGGATCTTGGCGCAGAGTCGAGGCGCGGTGTGGTCGATGGTCGCCTTGCGCACTTCGGCCGCCGCAACAATGGTCGACTTCAGCACGCCGGGTGACGACGCTTCAGCTCCGACAATGAAGGAGACGAGGCAGAGAAAGAGGACCTGAACACCCAGCATGAAGGTTGTCTTGGGTGTTTAAGGGCAATTCGGGAAGGGCTGACCCGCTTCCCCCGCCGCCAGGCACCTGGCGGTCTGAACGTTGGCAGACAGGGTGTCAGCGTAGCGCTTGATCACCGGTCCCGCCGCATAGCCGGCGACCGAAGCGCCGACAGCCAGTGTGGCCAAAAGAATAGTGGCCTCGACGGAGACGAGGCCACGGGTATCCCGAAGGAGGGAGCCCAAGGATCGGGCGACGCTCTTGAAGCGCATCTCGAACATTGGGCTCCCCTTCATACGTCCGAAGACTGAATTTAGGCCTTCTTGGGCGGGAGAGCCCGCTTGGTCGGCTTCTTCTTCGGAGACTTCTTCTTCGTCTTGTTGGTGGACTTCTTCTTGTTCTTCTTCTTAGTCTTGTTGGTCGACTTCTTCTTGTTCTTCTTCTTGTTCTTCTTAGTCGCCTTCTTGTTCGACTTTTTCTTGGTCTTCTTGGTCGCCTTCTTCTTGCCCTTCTTCTTCTTCTTGGAGAAGGGGGCCTTCTTCGGCTTCTTCTTCGCCTTAGGCGTCGTCGTCGTCTGCGCGGAGGCGTCAGAGGCCTCAAGCGCGACGGTCGAGAAGGTGAACATCGCTATCAAAGCGAAAATGGCTGCGCGTAGTAGCTTACTCATTAAGCCCCCCAAATTCCGTTCCAAGCACCCCAGTGCAAGACTCTTTTCACAATAGTCGCGATTGCGCGCAGGCTCCACAATACGCCCGCTCAGTTTGAGCGCCGCTCTACACCTCGTAGAGTGCCCGCAGCAGGGCCAAGAACGACGGCCCCACAAGTACAAGGAGAATCGCGGGCATGAAAAAGAGCACGAGCACAATGATCATATAAACTGGGACAACTTCTATTCGGCGCCGCAATTCGAAATCGCGCCGCTCAAAGCTGTTCTCAAGGTAAACATTCAACCGATCCCGCAGGTCGTCACCGTTGGATTCGGCGTCCTTGATCAGGCGGACCAGTTCTACGCCGGCGGCGCTGACGCCCGGATCCGGCTCCACGACGCCCCCGCTCAACGCAAAGCGGACGCGACGCCAATAGACGCTGACCATGGTCATGATGTCGGCGTAGTGCTGACCCGCCAGGCCCAGGGCCAGATCCAGGGCCGACGACGGGGGGGCTCCAGCTTCCGCCGCCGCCAGCGCCGCGACCGCGGCCAGCTCGCAGGCTTCCTCGTCGCGAACCCGTTGAACGTGCAGGGGGGAGGGCGTCATTCCATCGTCCTCGCCAGATAGTTCAGGACCACCCGCCCGAAGGTCACCAGACAGGCGGAGATGCTGGTCAGGCTACGACCTTCCTCGGTGCCGAGCAGGGCGGCGTAGAACACCCCGGCGTTGGCGACCGAAAAGCCCAGCACGATGAAGAAGAACAGGGTGATCATGTTGGCCTGCCAGCGGATCTGCAGCAGGGCCAGTTGCTTCTTCTTGGCCAGGTCGTCCGCCATGCCGAGCGCATTGCGGAACGCCCGCAGGAAGCGTGTCGGATCGCCGCCGTTGTCGCGGTGCACCAGGTAGAGCTGGAAGACCAGCTGGCTCAGAGGCCAGCGCGCCAGATCCGCCTGGGCCGGGCCATCGGGGCGGCCGGCGGAATTGGCCCGCAACGCGGCGTCGAGCGCCACGCCGCCAGGGAAGCGGTCCATGGCGACCGCCCGGCTGATCGCCTGGTCCAGCGGCACGCCGGACCGCGCCAGCGGGGTCGCCTGTTCAAGAAGACCGCGGACATGTGTGCGTTCCGCGCTGAGCTGGGCCGCGCGACGCGCCTGAATGAACTGGGCCACCAGGGCGAACAGGCCGACGCCGAAGATCAGGCCCATCAGGGGCGCGCCGCCCCAAAGGCCAAGGGCGATCCCACCGATGGCCGCCACCACGAGCGCCAGCGGGTGAAACTCCAGATCGAAGCGGCGGAGAAGCGCGTTCACGACCGATCGGCGAGCATCTGGATGGCGGAAACCCCGCGTCGACCATCGGCGTCACGGGACAGGTAGACGATCGCGTCGATCGCCTCGCGCAGGGCGCGGTTGGGATCGATCCCGGACTGGCCGACGGTGGCCGAGGCGTAGAGGCTTTCGAGCCGGTGGATGGCCCCGGTGATCGAGCCGGCGTGCAGGGTGCTCAAGGAGCCGGACAGGCCGATCGACATGGCCGAGATCATGTCGAAGACTTCCTCGCCGCGCACTTCGCCGACCACCAGACGGTCTGGGCGCATGCGCAGGGTTTCGCGCACGAGCTTGCGGATGTTCGCCTGCTCGCCCTCGCCATAGGTCAGCCGTCGGGTCTGCAGCTTGATGCAGTGCGGGTGGTCGACCTTCAGCTCGCTGACGTCTTCCACGAGGATGATGCGTTCGTGCGGCGCGCTGCGGCCGAGCAGGGCGCCTAGCAGGGTGGTCTTTCCCACGCCCGGCGCGCCGGCGATGATCAGGTTGAGACGGCGGCTCACCGCGTCTTCGAACCAGACCCGCTGTTCGGCGGTGATCGCCCCGAACCCTTCCAGGTCTTCCAGGGTGAAAGGCTTTTCAGGAAAGCGGCGGATCGAGACAAACGGCCCGCCCTGCGCCACCGGATCGGTGACCACGTGCATCCGCGAGCCATCTGACAGCTCGACGTCCACCCACGGATTGGCGCGGTTCACCGCGCGCTCGGCCTTCGCCACATGCCGGTGGACGAACGCCTTCAGATGATCAGGGCTGTAGAAGGCGCCTGCAAAGGGATGCAGGCGGCCGCCCATTTCATAGACGATCTGGTTCCAGCCGTTGATGAGGATATCGGTCACGCCGGGCGTGGTCATCAGCGGCTGGATCGGCCCGAACCCGACCAGCTCGGCGATCGCGGCCTCGACCACGGCGTCTTCGTCGGGCGCGGAAAGCTTCGGACCGCGGCGCGTCAGGGTCTTCAGGAACCGAGACAGCTCCTCGGGCGTCGCGGCGATCTCGCCGACGCCCGCGGTGGGATAGGCGCGCGCGGCCTCATCCACCAGGGCGGCGATCAGGCCCTGGCGCTCGTCCGGGCTCATCATTTCTTGGCGCCCGTGGACGACGCCGAACCCTTGGCGGGCTTGGGCGGCGTCAGGGTTGTCGGCGGGTTCGGCATCTTGGCCTGAGCCGCCGCAACGCGCTCCGGCGTGACGATCAGCACAAGCTCGGTGTCCGAGCGCTTGGAATTGCGCGAGCCGGCGAGCGTGTCGCCGATGCCGCCAGGCGTGGGGAAAGGCAGGCCGCGCTTGTCCTTGGCTTCTTCGGCGGCGCGCAGTCCCGCGATGGCGACGCTTTCCCCGAAGCCCAGGGTGACCGTCGTCTCGGTCTTGCGGGTGATAATGCCCGGGATCTTGGAGCCGCTGAAGTCGACCACGCGGCTGTCGTCGACGGCCGAGACCTCCGGCGCCAGCTGCAGGGTGACCTGGTCGCCGTCGATGATGGTCGCGGTGAACTCCAGACCGATGCCGTAGGGCCGGAAGGTGTAGCTGTTCACCACCTGGTTGGTGCCCGCATAAACCGCCGGGGTCGGCACCGGCAGCTCGCCGCCGGCCAGGAACTTCGCCTTCTGGCCGCTGGTCGCCACGATCGTCGGTTCAGCCAGCATCGTCGCCGCGCCCTCGGAGCGCAGATAGTTGATGAAGGCGTCCAGGGTCAGGCGGTCGATGGTGAAGCGCGCGGAGGCGAAGAGGTCCTGGGACCCGGCCGTGCCCAGGGCGCTGGAAAACAGGTTGCCGATGCCGCCGACACCTTGGTTGTAGCGGTTCTGGGCCGACCAGCGGGTGCCAAGCTCGCGCAGTTTGGTGCGCCGGACTTCCATCACCCGCACCGAAACGGCCAGCTGGTCGTTGGTGCGCGACTTGACGAGGTTCAGCACCTTCATGCCGGAGGCCGGATAGGCGTTGGCGGCGATGTCGTAGGCGAGCTTCGACTGGGCCGCGTTCTCGGCCTCGCCGGCGAGCACGATCACGGCGCCGGACTTCTGCACCCGGATCTTGGCGCCGGGCGTGGAGTTGGCGATCAGAGCTTCGAGGGCCGAGGTGTCAGCCACCACAGTCACGCGACGGCGGTCCACCTGGCGCTTGCGGGCGTCCATCAGGATGACATCCCCCGCGCCTTCGACCTTGCCGAAGATCACGATGTGCCGGGGATCCTGGACCTCGACGCCGAGCGCGGTGTCATTGGACAGGATCACCGAGTCCACGTCCGCGGTCAGGGTCAGCAGCGCCACGCCGCCTTCGGTGACGGTCAGGGCCTTGCCGCTGGCGGCCGCGGCCGGAGCCGGCGTCGGGGCCTGGGCCAAAGCGGCCGAGGCCAGGCTGGAGAGGGTCAGGGCCGCGACGGCGGCGAACAGGGACCTGCGCATCACTGCGGCGTCGACGGGGCGTCAGGCGCGCCGGCTTCAACCGGACGGCGACCGGCGCCGTTGGGGGTGATGATGGCCACGCCCTTCTGGCGGTACTCACCGGCGACCTCGATGGTGTCGGCCGAGGTTTCGGAGGTGTCTTCGGTGTAGCTGACGTCATAGTCGCCGCTATCGTCGGTGGCGGCGTCTTCTTCCTCCACCGTCGCGCCGGCGATCTCGCGCCACTGGCCCAGGCGCGACAGATCCGGCGGCGTCGCGCCGGCCAGGGTCAGCACCAGGGAGCCGTTCTGCCGCCAGGCGGCCAGATCCTCGGCCTCGTCAGCCGAGACCGCGATGGTCACCGAGGCGTCCATGCCGCGGCCGCCACGCTTCACGCCGGGCCGCACGTAGAGGACCTTGGCGCTCTCCACGAGCGTGGCGACGGACGGGGCCATGCCCGCGGTCTTCCGCGTCCCGCCGGCCACGGCGATGATGTTGACCATGCTGCCCGGCCGCAGGAGTTCCGTCGCCGCGGCGAGTTCATCGCCGGCGAGCACAAAGCCCACCTGGCCGGCGGCCAGGCTGACCAGGCTGGTCGACTGGGTCATCGCCACAACATTGCCGCCGGGGATCGGCTTGCCGGCCCGCACGGGGGCGAGCACGCGCCAGCCCCAATAGCGGTCGGAAGACTTGGTGTCGTCCGTCAGGAAGGCCTTGGTCTTCTTGCCCACCGAGGCGCGCCAGGTGCTGTTCTCCGGGGAGAGCACGTCGCCGACCTTCAGGGTCTGGCTGGCCTCGAGATAATAGCGGCCGCCGCCGTGGCCGCCATTGGCCGAAGCCGTGGCCGCCTTGAAGATGGTGACCATGGTCACGGTCGCGACGAGCGCCACCACGAACATGCCCACATTCTTCAGCGTTCCCATGACGCCGCCGGTCGAGTTGACCGGGGACGAACGCAACTGAAACGGATCTTGAGCAGCCATCTGTGTGCGTCCCCCGAGCTTATTGGAAGAATAGCGGAAGGATTTTGAGCTTGAGGAGCTCAACGAGAACGAGTGAAACCAGGGCGACGCCCACAAAAAGTAGGATGTTCTTCAGCGCAAGTCCTGCGCCGCCGCCCTTTTCGTTCTTCTGTTCCATCCGCCCCTTACGCTCCCCCAAGCGTCTACAAAATCCTAATGCCCGATCCTGGGGATGAATTCACCCAGGAACATCGGCCGAATGAATATGAAGCCCACCACAATCGCCAAGGCGTAGGGCACGTTGGACACCAGCGGGGCGTCCTTGTCCCTCAGGCGCCGAAGCCAACCCAGCCCCATGTAGAAGAGGCCGACAAAGCCGCCTGCGATCAAGGTGAGCAGGATGAACAAGCGCAGTTCGATGGGCGCCAGAAAGATCGAGAGGGCGGCCAGAAGCTTGATATCGCCGCCGCCAAGGATCTTCTTCTGGTGCAGGGCGAGGCCGCCGACAAACAAGGCGCCAGAAATAAGTAGGCGACCAAACGTGGCGCCAGGCGTGTCAAGCGCTGTCTCGGCCAGCCCGAGGAGGGCGATGCCGAGGCACAGGAAATTAGGTATCCGACGCCACTTCACATCGGAAAAAATACACCCTGCGAGCATAGCTAGCAGGGCGCCGTGGATGGTTGTTTCCATCTCAGTACTTAATGGATCGCGCCTGCGCCGAAGCGCAGGCGCAAACCTTACCTTACGGCGTGGTGGTCGCCGTGGTGTCTTCTTCGCCGGCCACGGCGCTGATGACGTTGTCAAAAGCGGTGCCCGAAGCTTCGGTCAGGGCGTCGGACATGGAGAACACGCCGCCAGCCATGGCGCCGCCCATGGTCGAGTATTCGGTCGAGGTCAGACCCGCCTCGTCCTTCAGCAGAGCCGACACTTGATTGAAAAATTGACGCAGCATGATCCTGCCCCCCATTGGAAATCGCCTGAGCAATCTTGCTCGGTTCGAGGAAGTGGCCTGATCCGACGTGCTTAGTCAAACCTTAACCCGCTCAATTTGAGCGGACACTCCGTTAAGGCTAAATGCTCGTCCTGTATAATGTGAGTTGCGTCTTGGCGCCGGGTTCCCGCGCACCGAGTAGGGACTAGTAAAGTGACAGGTTCAATGTATTGGGCCTCACCACTTGATTTAACTAAAGCACTTTTGGGGGAGAAGGGCCTTGGGGGACGTCGCTACTGGAAGCCGCGGGGATGCGGCGCGAGGCGTGCCGATCTTTGTCGCGGCGACGTTCTTAAGCGCCTGCCTGGTTTTCCTCGTCGAGCCCATGGTCGCCAAGATGGTTCTCCCGCTCCTGGGGGGATCGCCGGCCGTCTGGAACACCAGTCTGGCCTTCTTCCAGTTCGCCCTGCTTTTCGGCTACGCCTACGCCCACCTGCTGCAGCGGGTGAAGAGCCTGAAGACCCAGGCCCTGGTCCACATCGCCGCCCTGGCGCTGGCGGTCCTGGCCTTGCCCTTGCGGGTCACCACCCTGCTGGGGCCGGCCAGCAACGACCATCCGGCGCTCTGGCTTCTGGGCGTGTTGGCCATCTCCATCGGCGCGCCGTTCGCCGTGCTCTCCGCCACAGCGCCGCTGGTCCAGGCCTGGTTCGCCCGCGTCTACAGGGGTGAGGGGGCTCCGCAGCCCTATCCGCTGTACGCGGCGTCCAACCTGGGCAGCCTCCTGGCCCTGCTGGCCTATCCCACCCTTGTCGAGCCCTTCTCGACCCTGGCGCACCAGCGGATGGGATGGAGCGCGCTCTACATCTGCTTCGCCATTCTGCTCTCGGTTGTCGCCTTGCGCGCGGCCCGGCAGGGCGGCGAAGTCGTGGTCGAGCAGCCGACGGAAGTCACGCCGCGGCCCAGCTGGAAGACTCGCCTGGGCTGGCTGCTGCTTTCGGCCGCGCCGTCCAGCCTGATGCTCGGGGTGACCAATCACCTGGCCATGGACGTCGCCTCGACGCCGTTCCTGTGGGTCGGCCCCCTGGCGCTCTACCTTCTGACCTTTGTCATCGCTTTCGCCGACAAGCCGCCGATCCGCCTGAACCAGGCTTTGCTGGCCCAGGCGGTGATCGTGCCGATCTGCGCGGCCTTCGCGCCCTATGTCACCGGCCCGATCGCCTTCCAGATCATCCTGCACCTGGCGACCTTCTTCGTTACGGCGCTGGTCTGCCACCTGGTGCTGGTGGGCAAGCGCCCGGCGCCGGACCACCTGACGGAGTTCTATTTCTGGATGTCGCTGGGCGGCGTGGTCGGCGGCGGGTTCAACGCCTTCGTCGCCCCGCTGCTGTTCTCCAATGTCTGGGAATACCCGATCATCCTGGTCCTGGCCCTGCTGGCCCGGCCCTGGGAGGGCTGGCGGATCGACCGCTGGCGGCTCGGCGTTGTTGCGACCTGTATTGTCCTGACGGTGCTGGCGCCCATCACCGCCCAGCTCTGGGGCTATGACTCCGACGAGCTGGAGATCGTCCGCAAGGGCCTGCTGCTCGGCGCGGCGATCTACGCTGTGCCCGTGCGAAACCTGACGCCCTACTT
This sequence comes from Phenylobacterium conjunctum, assembly GCF_042679085.1. Classification (NCBI taxonomy): domain Bacteria; kingdom Pseudomonadati; phylum Pseudomonadota; class Alphaproteobacteria; order Caulobacterales; family Caulobacteraceae; genus Phenylobacterium; species Phenylobacterium conjunctum. The sequence continues at coordinate 8,306 of NZ_JBHTLQ010000079.1, forward strand.
CGTGGGCCTCGTGGCGCTGATCTCCTTCTGCGCCGAGCATGTGGGCGACCGGATCAACTCCGGTCCCAGCTTCCGCAACTTCTTCGGGGTGATCTCCGAGTCCATCGAGACCGATGACGATCTCGGCGACATCAAGATCATCTCGCACGGCAGCACCCTGCACGGCGCCCAGGCCCAGGATCCGGAACTGCGCTGCAAGCCGCTGCTCTACTACAACGACGCCACCCCGATCGGCGCGGTGTTCGCCAAGGTGACCTCGGCGCCGACTCCGGTGCGCATGGGCGTGGTTGGCCTGGGCGCCGGCGTGGTCTCCACGATCACCCGTCCCGGCGATGTGCTCGACTATTTCGAGATCAACCCGGTGGTGGTGAAACTCGCCAAGGATCCGGAAGAGTTCACGTTCCTGTCGAACTGTTCCAAGGGCAAGGTCAACGTCATCCTGGGCGACGCGCGGTTCACGGTCGAGGAACAGCCAAACCAGCTCTACGACTTCCTGATGATCGACGCCTTCTCGTCGGACGCCATTCCGGCCCACCTGATGACCGTCGAAGCCATGAAGATCTACCTGGCCAAGCTCAAGCCGGGCGGCGTGCTCATGGTGCACATCTCGAACCGTAACCTGGAGCTGGCGAGCCCGGCCATGGCGGTGGCGAAGGCGGCGGGGGGCTATGCCCGGCTCAACGACTTCGACACCGATGAGGAGGGCTACACCTCCGCGGCCCTGACCGTGATGATCGTCGGCAAGTCCGCCCAGGTGGTGGACCAGTATGCGGTCGGCGAGGGCTGGACCGCGACTCCGCCCGAGGTGGTTCGCCCCTGGACGGATGACTACACCAACCTGATGGGCGCCCTGATCCGCCGCGCCAAGCAGGAATGGGCGAACGCCACCGCGCCTGACGATGACGAGGATGAGGCCGAGGACGACTCCGCCGCCACCGACGACGAGGGCGAGGGGGAAGACGATACGGAGACCGCCGCGCCGACGCCGCCGGTCGCCGCCGCGCCGGCCAATCCGGCGACCAAGCCCTAGGGCTCGGCGCCGGGTGTGGCCGGATGGTGGTTCGTCCGCCGCCAGCCCACCCGGCGTGTGTCAGGTTTTAGGGTGAACGCCTTGAAACCATGTCTTTTCGCTTCGAATTAGGGCCTGACGCCTAGGCTGATCCCAACAAGAACTGGGATAAGTCCAGGTGAAGACGGTGATGGGTGGGGTCCTGGCGCGTGCGCCGGACCTGGGGCGGCTGACGCGGGCGCTGATCGCTCTCGTCAAGGACGAACGCGGCTTGACCACGGTGGAGTATTCCGCCGCCGGTGGGGTGCTTTCGGCGATGATCTTTGTGGCCGCTTCGGCCTTGCGTGACGCTCAGGCTGAAGCGGTCGCCTCAATGTTTGACCACGACTAGGGCAGCCGTCCGAAGCTGAGCACGACCGCGTCTTCGCTGGCCTCCAGGTCCAACCGCGCGGCCAGCGATGCGCCGGCGCCCTGGTGTCTGAGCCAGCCGGAATAGAGCCCTTCCAGCACCGCGGCGAACGCCGCCGGCCACGGGCCTTCGGCGTCCTCAGCGATGCGCCACGGCCCGGCCTCATGGCGAATGACCAGGGCCTGGCCATGGTCCTCGAACGCCGCCAGGCCCCAATCCATCTCCGCAAGCCGCGCATTGGTGAGGCGGCTCAGGTCACCCAGGCTCTCAGCCGGGGGCAGGGGCGCGGCCCTGGCCATCCGCTCGCCCATCTGGCGCAGGAAGCCGCGCGAGGCCTCCGCGCCGACATTCTCGAACAGTTCGCCGGCCAGGGCGGCCAGGAAGCCGCGCCACTGGGGCGCGACCTGGCGTTCGGCGTAGTAGGCGAGGCGGGGATCATCGGGCGTTTGCATGCTCAGCGTCCTCCAAAGGTCTTCTTCAGGAAGACCCCGAGTTTGAACTCGTTGTACTGGCCGAAGGTGTCGAGGCCGGCGTGACCGCCGAGCGTGGTGCTGCGCCCGATGCGGTACTCGCCCTTGACCTCGCCGGAGACCCCGAAGCCGGAGCGGCTGGTCCCGGCGTGGACGGCGGAGACCTCCGCCGACTGGCCGGCGGCGTAGGTGATCTTGCCCTGGCGGGCCGGATCGGTGGGGAAGATCGGCGAGGGATCCTCGCTATAGGCCGAGAAGCCCGGCGCCAGCTTCACGTCCCAGCTCCAGCGGTCGCCCTTGGCGGTGTAGCTGACCGGGAAGGACAGGCTGACATACTGCTGCGGGCTGAAGTATCCGCCCTGACCCAGGCTGAAGTGGCGCAGGTTCTTCTCATAGGCCTGGGCGTTGAGGTTGGCGCCCAGCTTCACTGTCCCATGCTCGCCCTGATAGGCGGTGACATAGCCGCCCAGATTGACCTCGTAGCCGGTGTTGCTGGCGACCCCGCGCCCGGTGAGCCGCTTGGCCGCGACCTCGCCATAGGCGCCGATCCCATTGCCCCGGTCGTAGGAGGCGCCGAGCGTCACCTGATCCTTGGTGACGCCGCCCCAGGTCTGGCCAGTATAGGCGTCCTTCAGGCCCGCATAGGACAGCACGCTGTCGGTGACCGCGCGCCGCTCCAGGCCAAGCTTGAGGGCGGCGGGGCCGAGCTTCGGGGTCCATTGCAGGCCCCCGACCACGGTGGTGTGGCCAAAGCCCGCCGGGGTGATCCCGACATCGCCGGAGAAGCCCTCGGACTTGAAGCCGACCTTGAAACCGACCCCGGAGACCTGGGGCGAGGTGGCGCGCGCCACCACCGGAACCGGCGGGGTCTGGAGCTTGCCGGCGGCGACCTCCAGGGGAGCCGTCCCGATGCCGGCGGCGGTGAAGCCGCCGCTGGTTCCTGCGCGCAGGGTGGTGGGCGTCACCTCGGCGCTGATCCGGCCGCCAAAGGCCGGGGCCGAGACGCCCAGCCGGGTCTCGATCTCGGTCACCCGGCTGGTCCCGGCGTCGCCGCTGCGGGCGCGGATGTCGAAGCCCGTGTCGACCGCGATGGCGTGGTCTTCGGCCAGGTCGTCCAGTTCGGCGGCGATGCGGCTCTGCAGGGGCGCATCGGCGGCCACAGTCATCGGTGCGTCGCCGAAGCTGGGCAGCAAGCCCGCAAGGCTCCGCTTGGCCGAGGGCGCGGCCTGGGGATAGGCCGGGATCGCCGGGCCTTGCCCGCTCGCCTGCATCGGGAAGGACGCCGGCTGCAGGGCCGGGCCGTACAGGCTTTGCGGCGCGAACGGGTTGCTCGCCGCTCGGCTTCCCGCGAACGGGTTGGGGCCGAGCGCCCCGCCGACCAGGATCGGGTTCTGGGCCAGGGCCTGGCCCGGGACGCCTGTAGGCGCGCCGGTGTGGCTGAGCGACTGGGCGGTGCGGAACGCCCGGGCGGCGGCCCGGTCATGGCCGCGGGCCTTCTCCATGCGGCCCAGCTCGAAATAGAGCTCGGCCTTGGCCGGCGCGGCCTTGAGGCCCAGGGCGAGGCGTTGCTCGGCGCGGCCCCAGTCCTCGGCGTCGATGGCGGCGCGGGCGGCCTCCAGCAGCACGTCGGCGTCGCTGGGCGACATGCGGACCAGGGCGTCATAGACCTGGGCGGCCTGGGCCTTGAGCCCGCCGGCCTGGCAGAGCCGCGCCAGGGCGGCGGTCAGGCCCTTGTCGCCGGGCGCGGCGTTGAACGCTGCCGACAGGGTGTCGAACGCCCCGGCATAGTCCCCGGCGGTCCGCTGCTGGTCGGCCTTGCGCACGGCGTAGCCGGTCATCAGGCGGGTCAGGGCGGCCTGGTCTTCGCCGCCGCGGGCCTGGGCCTTCAGCGAAGCCAGCATCTGCTCGGTGGCAAGGTCCTGGCCCGAGGCGGCCAGCACCTCGACAAAGCCCGCCCCGTCGCCAGGGCGAGCCCCGGTCGGCAGCGGCGCCTCGGCGGCGGCGCGAGCCATGGCGCCGGCTTGATAGGCGTCCCCCAGGTCATAGAGGGCGAGCGCCAGACGGGAGCGGGCGGCGAAGTCGGCGCCGGCCGCATCGGCCTGGCCCCGCAGCAGGATCACCGCCCGGGTGGTCAGGCCTTGAGCCGCCAGGGCCTTGGCCTCCTGGATAGAGCCGTCCAGGGACAGTCGCCGGGCCAGGGCCTTCACGTCGGCGGTCCGGCGGGTCTCGGGAATGCGCCGCAGGATCGAGGCGGCTTCCGCGAGGCGGTTGCGCGAGGCCGCGTAGAGGGCGGCCGCCGACAGGGCGTCGGGGCCGGCGTTGGCGGCCGACAGCGGCGCGGCCACGCTGGCCGCCTGGGCCGCATCGCCATGCTCGGCCAGGAACCGGGCGTAGTCATAGCGGATCCAGGGATCGTCCGGCGCCGCGGCCAGGGCGTTGGCCAGGGCCGCGCCGGCGCCGAAGA
>NZ_JBHTLQ010000080.1:0-12557 GCF_042679085.1 Phenylobacterium conjunctum
AGCCTGGCGCTGGCGCTTCGCCGCGGCCACCTGGGCGGCGGCGGCGTCATAGGCTGCCTGGGCGTCGTCGAGCCGGGCGCGGGCGTAGACCCCCTGGGCGGCCAGGGGTCGGATGCGATTGAGGCTGGCCAGGGCGTCGCGGGCGCGGGCCTCGGCGGCGGCGACATTGGCGTCATAGACGGCCAGTTCCACCGGGCGCTGGCCCTTGCGGGCGTCCTGCGCCTGGGCTGCTGCGGCGGCGACCTGGGCCTCAGCCTGGCTGCGCTGGGCGTCCACCTGGGCGGGGTCGATGACGAACAGGTCCTGGCCCGCGGTCACCCTGTCGCCGCGTTGGACGGAGGCCTTCGCCAGGGCGCCGGAGACCGGGGCGGCCATGTAGAGCGCCTCGCCCTCCACATAGCCGGACAGCACCTTGGGCGGCGCGAGGCGCGGCGCCAGCACCAGGCCGGCGACCAGCAGGGCGGCGCAGGCCAGCAGCGCCAGGACGAGCAGGCGTTGTCTCATGAGGCGGCTCCGGGGTTGGTGAGCATGCCGGCCAGCACCGTCTCCACATGCTGGCGGGCGAGGGCCGGGACGTCGAAGGGCGGAGCGCCGCCGGGGGCGAAGGTCTCGTTCCAGATCAGGCCGATCAGCATGGCCGAGGCGAGCGACAGGGCGTAGGCGCGGGGGTCGCCGGGACGGATCTCGCCGCGGGCCTGAGCGGCGGCGATGGCCCCGGCCAGGGTCCCGACAATCGGCCCCACCAGCCGGTCGTGCCAGACCTTGGCCAGTTCGGGGAAGTTGCGAGCCTCGCCGATGACCATGCGGGCCATGGCGGCGATGGGCAGGCGCTCGGCCAGGGCGGGAAGCAGCGTCGCGACATTGCGGGCCAGCTCGGCGAAGGGGCGCGGCTGAGCGGCGACGGCCTGGATGAAGGCGAGATTGGGGGCCAGGCTCTGCTCCACCACGGCGCGGAACAGGTCCTCCTTGGTGGCGAAGTACAGGTAGAGCGCGCCCTTCGACACCCCGGCGCGGGCGGCGATGTCGTCCAGCCGGGCGGCGGCGAAGCCCTTGTGCGCAAAGACGTCCAGGGCGGCCTGGAGGATCTCGTCAGGGCGGTCGGCCTTACGGCGTCGGAATTTGGGTTCGCCAGCGGGAAGCATGCTGAATAAATAACTGACCAGTCAGTTATTAGCAAGGCGCTTGTCATCCGCCCCAAGGCGCCGCTTCACTGTCGCCGACGGGGAGGGGCCGCCGATGACCATGATCTTCAATGATCCCGAAGGCGCCGAGGCGACGCGGGAGGAGGGGCTGGTCCGCGTGGCGGTCGGCTTCAGCCAGGGGCTGGCCCTCTATGGCCTGACCATCTGGGACAAGCATGTCGGCCAGAACCTTGCGGTCGCGGCCCTCTACGAAGCCCTGTTCATGATCTGCCTGTTCCTGCCGGTCGCGGCCCTGGGCGGGATCAACCGTATCAAGATCCCCACCTTGCGGATCTGGCTGCCGGCCGCCGCGGCGGTCCTGGCCCTGCTTGGGGTCTACGACGCCCTGACCGAGGCGCGCCTGGCCCACGAGCACCTGCCCCAGCCGCTGTTGGTGATCATGACCGGGGTCGGCCTGTTCATCGCCCACGAGCTGGTGGCCGCCGCCGACGCTGAGCGGCGCTGGTTCGCCGCCTATGACCGCTATTTCGACGGCGCCTGGAAGGACGGGGTCCGGCTGGCCCTGTCGGTGCTGTTCGTGGGCGCCCTGTGGGCCTTGCTGGCCCTGGGCGCGGCCCTGTTCAACCTGATTGGCATCAAGCTGGTGGGGCAGGTGATCGGCAAGCCGTGGTTCGCCTTTCCGGCCACGGCGACCTTCTTCGCCATCTCCGTCCACCTGACCGATGTGCGCGCCGGCCTGGTGCGCGGCATCCGCACCGTGGCCCTGACCCTCTTGTCCTGGCTGTCGCCGGTGATGGCCCTGATCGGGGTCGGCTTCCTCGCCGCGCTGCCGTTCACGGGCCTTGCGCCCCTGTGGGCGACCAAGAGCGCGGCGGGCATCCTTCTGGGCGCGGCGGCGGCCCTGATCATCCTGACCAACGCCACCTATCAGGACGGGGAGGGGCGGGACCATCCGCCCCTGGCCCTGCGCTGGACGGCGCGGGTCACGGGCCTCTTGATCCTGCCCCTGGTGCTGATCGCCGCCTATGGGGTGGCTCTGCGCATCGGCCAGCACGGCCTGACGCCGGACCGGGTGGTGGGCGTGGCCTGCGTGCTGGTGGGGCTGTGCTATGGCGGGGGCTATGCCGTAGCGGCGGTTTGGCCCAAGGGCTGGATGGTTCCGGTCGAGCGCACCAACCTGATCGCCGCCCACCTGGTGCTGGCGGTGCTGCTGGCGATCTTCAGCCCCATCGCCGATCCGTCGCGCCTGTCGGTGAGCGACCAGATCCATCGGCTGGATACGGGCAAGGTGTCGCCCAAGGACTTCGACTATCGGTTCCTGAAGTTCGATTCCGGGCGCACCGGGACCAAGGCGCTGGCGGCCCTGGCCGCGCGCAAGGGCGACGCCCGCGCCCTGGACATCGCCGAGCGCGCCCGCATGGCCCAGAAGGACGACAACCGCTTCGGCCCCAAGGCCCTGCCCCAGGCGGAGCGGGCCGGGGTCATGCCGGTGATGGGCGGCGGAACCCTGCCGGAGGCCTTCCTCCGCCAGAGCTGGAAATCCGATGAGGATCCCTTCTCGGACTGCGGGCGGGATACGGGCGACTGCCGGGCGGCGATCCGCGACCTGGACGGGGACGGTCAGGCGGAGATCGCGGTCTTCGCCTATGGTGGCCCGCGCGGCCTCTATGGGCTGTCCAACGGCGCCTGGGTGAAGCTCGGTGACCTGGCGGGCCAGACCTGCGGCCTCGATGACGGCCTGAAGGCCGGCCAGGTGGTCCTCGCGCCGCCCGAGCGGGCGATGCAGGACCTCCTGATCGGCAAGGTCAGGCTGAGGCTGGCGCCGAAGGGGGCGTGTCCTTAAGCACCGCCTCGATGGTCCTCATCGCGTCGGCGGCCAGGGCTGGCAGGGTCTCGCGGTAGTAGGGCAGCTGGATCAGGGCCACGGATAGCGCCCAGGCCCGGCCACGGACCCAGCTGGCCTCGTCAGGGGCGAGCGCCGCGCGATAGGCGGCGCGGGCTTGCGCGTCGAACAGGTTCCAGGCCGGCAGCAGGTCGCAGGCCGGATCGCCCAGGCCCAGGCCGCCGAAATCGATCACCGCCGCCAGCCGGCCCTCGCGCAGCAGCAGGTTGCCGCGGCAGAGGTCGCCATGAACCCAGAGCGCCGGACCCGTCCAGACGGGCGCAGCTGAGTCGCGCGTCCAGGCCTCAAGCGCGGCATCGGTGTCGATCAGCCCCGCGCAGGCGGCGATGGCCTGCCGGGTGGCGGTGTCACGGGTGGCGAGCGGCAGGCCGCGGCCGAAGTTGTGGCCCCCCGCCGCGGGCCCGCCCGTGGACTCCTGGGCGCGCAGGGCGGCGACAAAGCCGCCAAGGTCCCGGGCCGTCGCCACGAGGTCGTCGCCCTCGGCAGGCGTGCGGCCCTCGATCCACCGACAGACGCTCCAGGCCCAGGGATAGGTGTCGCTCGGCCGCCCAGCGAAGATCGCCTCGGGAATCGGCAGGGGCAGGCCCTTGGCCAGACGCGGCAGCCACTGCTGTTCCTTTTGCGCCTGGGCGGCGGCGGAGGCGCGCAGGGGCAGGCGGACGGCCAGATCCTCGCCCAGCCGCCAAAGGGCGTGGTCCGTGCCGGCGGCGATCTCTCTCAAGGAAAGGCCCGCACCTTGCGGAAACTGCGCCGCCAGCAGGGCGCGCACCTGGGCCTCGTCCAGTGAAACCTGATCGTCGTGGATCCTGGAGGGCAAGGTCGGGACGCCAAAGATTAACGCCCGGAACAGGCGCAAAACGAATCATGACCGAATCAGTGACTCGCGCCGATTCGGGATTTGTTCCCTACAAGGTATTGTATCTGATCCGCCGTTAACCACAATTGCTGAGCCGTGCCGCAGGGTGTGCGGCGCGCTTTCCGTCCGGCGGGGACAGGCGCGCCTTGACGTCGGCCCAGGCCTTCGCCTATATCGCCGGCTCCGTTGCGGACCCCCGTCCGCTCACATCTTTTCTCGCGTAGGTCTGAAAGCCATGTCGCGTCGTTGCGAACTCACCGGTGTCGGTCCGATGATCGGCCACAATGTGAGCCACTCGAACATCAAGACCAAGCGTCGGTTCCTGCCGGCTCTTGCTCCGGTCACCCTGCAGTCCGACACCTTGGGTCAGACCTTCAAGCTGCGCGTCACCAACGCCGCGCTGCGCACCCTGGACTTCAAGGGCGGTCTCGACGCCTTCCTCGTGAAGGCCAAGGACGAGCAGCTCTCGGCCCGCGCCCTGAAGATCAAGCGCGCCCTGAAGGCCAAGCTGGCCGAGACCGCCGCGGCCTAAGGCCGAAGCGTTCTTCGCGAAATTCGAAAGGGCCGCTCTTCGGGGCGGCCCTTTTGCTTTTGGGGCGCACTCTTCTCCCTCGCCCCGCTTGCGGGGCGAAGGTTCGATTTGCGGCCTTACTTCAGCGCACTGTCCAGCAGGGCGATGAGCTCCTTCCAGTGCCGTTCGGCGCCTTCCGGATTGTGCACCGGCATGTCGGCGGGCACCCAGCCGTGGCGACAGCCGGGCCAGATGGAGACGTCGGCCTCGACGCCGGCCTGGATGAGGGCGGTCTTCAGCCGTTCATTCTGGGCCTCGTCATAGCTGCGGTCCTCCACCGCGCCGGCCACCAGGACCTTGGCCGTGATCCGGGGCGCCAGGAGGTGAGCACTGGTCGCCTCGTCGGTGGCCATGTTCCCGCCATGGAACGAGGCGGCCGCGCCGATGCGGTCGGGGAAGGTTCCGGCGGCCCGCAGGGCGATGGAGCCGCCCATGCAGTAACCGGTGATTCCCACCTTGCCGGGCTTCACCCGCTGGTCGGACCCCAGGTCGTCCAAGCAGGCCGCCACATCGATCATCTGCCGCTCAACGGAGGTCGACGCTCGCAGCCGGCCGAACAACTCCACCTGTTCCGGGTCGCCGGCCCTGGCCTTGGCGATGTCCAGCTTGGGATAGGGGCCCGCCCGCCAGAACAGGTCAGGCAGAAGGACGAAATAGCCGGCGTCGGCCAGGCGTTGGCCCATGTCGAACAGGGCCGGGCGGATCGCAGGAGCGTCCATGGCGATGATCGCGCCAGGCCAGGGCCCGGTCGAGCCGTCATCCGGGGTGAAGGCGAAGGCGCGGGCCGGCCCGTCGGGAGTCGGAATCGTGATGTCGGCGCGGCTCATGGGGGCCTCCTAAAAATGCAGGTCCGCCGTTATCGGGTCGGCGGCGTCCAGTCGAAGGCGAGCAGCAGGGTGCGTTGCTTGCCCGAGAAATTGTCGTCTGAAATCAGATAGAAGCGAGTGCGCCCATCCGGGCGGGCCTGGGCGGCGACGCCCTCGAAATTGTCCACGGTGAGAGGGCGCTGCAGGGCAAGCTCGCCCACCTGGGCGCCCTTGGCGTCGAAGATCAGCAAGCGGATCTGGTTGCCGGTGGCCGGCGTGTAGGCCCTGGTCAGATAGGCGATCCCGCCGGCGGGCACGGCGGTGGCGGCGACAAGGCCCGCGCCCGGGGGCACAGGGATCTGCCGGTCCTCGACACAGGCCGCCGACAGACGGCAGATCCAGGTCTGGCCGGTGTCCTCCGAGCCGGTCAGGTAGACGTCCGGCCCCAGGGCGGGGAGGGCGGCCAGGGCCTCCATCCCATTGTTGTGGCGGAAGGCGACCGAGGGCATGGGCGCGGGCCGGGGCGGGCCGCCCTTGGCCGGATAGACGAGGATGCGGTCGTGGTCCTCGAAGCTGACCAGCCGGTCGCCATTGGCCAGGATCGCGACGCCCTCGGCGTCGGCCCATTCCAGCTTCTGGTCGAAGGCCATGCCCTGGGCGTCGGCCAATGCGGACAGTCGCGCTTCGGCCAGGCCCGTCAGCCGGCCAGACGAATCGAGCACCAGCCGGGCGGTCACCACATCGGCCTGGTCGCCCTGAAGGACGACCGCGCTGTCGGGCGTGAAGGCGATATCGGACAGGCCGTGCAGCCGCGGCGTCTCCGCCGAGGTCAGCGCCACGCCGCCGGCATAGGCGAAGGCGCCCACGCCCTGCTGGTCCGGAGCCTCCGGGTTCAGGGGCAGGGCCGCGGCGGCGATGGTGATGTCGCGCGGCGGCGCCACAGGCTCGGCGCGCGCGCAGGCGCCGACGGCCAGGGCGGCGACCAGACCAAGGCCAAGTCGCGCGCCCCGCAGCATCAGGCCACCGCTCTCCGCACTTCCTTGAAGGTCGAACGCCGGGCGGGACCTTGCGGCCCCTGGGTGCTGGGCGGCGGGGGCAGGATGCTGGCCGACTTGCGGGTGACCTTGCGGATCTCCTCGTCGAACAGCTCGGCCAATTGGTCGACGATGGCGCCGGCCAACTGCTCCACGTCGACGATGGTCACGGCGCGGCGATAGTAGCGGGTCACATCGTGGCCGATGCCGATGGCGATCAGCTGCACGGGGCTCTTGCCCTCGATCTCGGCGATCACGTCGCGCAGGTGGCGTTCCAGATAGTGGCCGGAGTTCACCGACAGGGTCGAATCGTCCACCGGCGCGCCATCGGAGATCACCATCAGGATGCGGCGGGCCTCGGGCCGGCCCAGCATTCGCTGGTGCGCCCACATCAGGGCCTCGCCGTCGATGTTCTCCTTGAGCAGGCCCTCGCGCATCATCAGGCCGAGGTTGCGGCGGGCGCGCCGCCACGGGGCGTCAGCGGCCTTGTAGATGATGTGGCGCAGGTCGTTCAGGCGGCCCGGCTGGGCGGGCTTGCCGGCCTTCAGCCAGTCTTCGCGCGAAGACCCGCCCTTCCAGGCGCGGGTCGTGAAGCCGAGGATCTCGGTCTTCACGCCGCAGCGTTCCAGGGTGCGGGCCAGGATGTCGGCGCAGACCGCCGCCACCATGATCGGCCGACCGCGCATGGAGCCGGAATTGTCGATCAGGATGGTCACCACCGTGTCGCGGAACTCGGTGTCGTCCTCTTCCTTGAAGGCGAGGGAGGCGGTGGGGTCGGTGATCACCCGGGTCAGCCGGGCGGTGTCGAGGATGCCTTCCTCGAGGTCGAAGCTCCAGGTGCGGTTTTGCTGGGCCATCAGCTTGCGCTGCAGCTTGTTGGCCAGGCGCGAGACGACGCTGGAGAGGCTGGCCAGCTGCTGGTCCAGATAGGCGCGCAGGCGGGTCAGCTCCTCCGGATCGCACAGCTCCTCGGCGGCGACCACCTCGTCGTGGGCGGTGGAGAAGACCTTGTAGGTCGGGACCTTGGCGTCGCCCTTCATCTCCGGACGGGCGGGCTGTTCGCCCTCGCCCATCTCCGGCGGCTCGTCCGTGTCCTCGGCGTTGGGGTCATCCTCCGCCTGCATCATCTGGCTGTCGGCGTCCTCGCTTTCGCTGTGGGTCGCCTCGTTCTCGTCCATGGAGGACTGCTGCGGGGTCTGGCCTTCGCCTTCGCCCTCATCGCCCTCTTCCGAGGTCTCGGATTCGCCGTCCTCGCCTTCCTCTTCCTGCTGGTCCGGCTGGTCGGGGGCGTCGGACAGGTCGTCGCCCATGGACAGGTCGCGCAGGATGGTGCGGGCCAGCTTGGCGAAAGCCTTCTGGTCGTCGATCACCTCGGCCAGCTTGTCGAGGTCCGCGCCGGCGCGGGATTCGATATCCTTCTTGAACAGGTCGACCAGGGGCTGGGCGGCGGCGGGCGGGGCCACGCCGGTCAGGCGCTCACGCACCATCAGGCCCAGGACCTCGGCCACCGGCGGATTGGCCGCGGCCTCGACGGGATTGAAGGTGCGCTTGGCCCAGGCGGCCTCGTGCACCGCCTTCAGGTTCTCGCGCACCCCGCCCAGGGCGTTGGCGCCGATCGCCTCGATGCGGGTCTGCTCCAGGGCGTCATAGACCGGCGCGCCCTCGGCCGAGGCCGGGCGGCCCTTGGCGTGGGCGGCGGCGTCATGGTGCGAGATGCGCAGGGCCATCTGGTCAGCCAGGCCGCGGATGCGCGCGGCTTCAGCCGGGTTCAGGTCCCGGGGCGGGTGCGGCAGCACCGCGCGATTGCCCACGAGCTGCGGGCCCTCGCCGGAATAGACGATCTCCAGGTCGGGGCTCTCGGCCAGCGAGCGCGCGGCGTTGGCCAGGGCGCGCTTGAAGGGCTCGATGGGGCTTTCGGGGTTCTTCGACATGACAGCCTGTTCTAGCCCGCCGGACGGAGGGGAGGGAAGCCGGAACGCAGGCTCGAAAGCGGCGTTGTACGCGCCGGAACCTGATCCTCAACTCAAGGAGCGCGCCATGCTGAAATGGGCCCTCATCTTCGCCATCGTCGCCCTGATCGCCGGGGCGCTGGGCTTTTCCGGCATCGCGGGCGCCGCGGCCGGCGTCGCCAAGCTCTTGTTCTTCGTCTTCGTGATCGGCTTCGTGCTGTTCCTGGCGCTGGGCGCCTTCATCGGCCGCAAGGTCACTGGTGGTTGAGGTCCTCCCCCGCTGAGGGGGAGGACGCCACGGCTCAGTGCTTCAGCCAGGTCTTGGTCTCGGCGCCGACGACTGTGACCAGGTCGCCCATGACCAGGTTCATGTCGATCAGATGCAGGCCCCAGTCCTGGGCCACTTGGGTCCCGTAGACCACGTCGCCCTTGATGTCGTCGGTGCGCGGGTCCGCAGGGTCGGCGTTCACGTGGACCTCAAGATAGTTGAAGCCGTTCTTCGACACGCAGGCGCCGGTCAGCAGGCCAGGGACCGAGACGAAGGGCGTCTCGACCTTGGCGCCGCCCTTCACCCAGGCCGCGGCGTCCTGGCCGTTGGTCGTGGTCCCGAGATAGGCGTGCAGCGGCGCGGAGCCCCCGGCCAGCGCGGCCGGGTTGGTGCAGACCGCCTCCATGGCCGGGTTCAGGTCACGCGGGCGACCGAACCGGGTGTTGGCGGGCGGCGGGACAGTGTCACGGAAGCTCGCCCAGGCGATGACGCAGCCGACCTGACCCGCGCTCTTGCAGGTCGGGATCGACTTGAAGGTCCCGGTGTCCTTGCCCTTGTCCACCGGCAGCGACGTGCCGCCGAGGATGGCTGAGACCAGCAGCTTCTGGGCCGGCTTGCCGTCGATTTCCTTGGCGATCAGCTGGGTCAGGACGCCGGAGCCTTGCGAGTGGCCGATCAGGACCACGCCGCGGCTCTTGTTCTCGTGGGCCAGGTACCAGTTCCAGGCGTCGACCACGTCGAGATAGCCGGTGTTGGGGCGCGCGGCGCTGGCGGCCGGGCCGCCGGCCACGGCGGCGCGCAGGGCGGTCAGGGTGAACTGGCGATAGAGTGGGGCGAAGATGCGGCACTTGGCCCCCAGCCGGTTCAGCTGGCTGGTGACGACCGAAATCTCCTCAGGCCCCGCGACCATGTCCGAGATCACGCCCGGATCATTGGACACCGTCGGATAGACGTAGAAGCAGTCGACCGGCGCCTTGGGATCGCCCGTCCAGGCCTCACGGGTCATCTTGCCGTCGGCGGCGATGACCGTGGTGGTGTTGTCGGCGGCGCAGGCGTCGGCGCGGCCGGGCAGGCAGAGCCAGTTGGCCTTGTCGCCGTAGTCGTTCTTGGGCGGGTCAGCGGGAGCCTGGGCTTGGGCCTGGGCGGACAGCGAGATGAGCCCGGCGGCCACGGCCGCGAGCAGGGTCCTGGACATAATTCTTCCCCATCAAATTCTTGGTTCGGCAATGCCGACAGGATCGCCCGACCTTGGGGCCAGGTCCAGGGAAGATGATCAGGCCGCGCGCGCCGCGCCCTTGTCCTCAACCCCCTGCTGCTCGGCCTCGGCCAGGGCGACGTCAATGGCGGTGAGCAGCTTGGGCGCCTCGATGGGCTTTGAGACGAAGCCGCTCATGCCGGCCGCCAGGTACTCGCGCACCTGATGGCTCATGACATTGGCCGACAGGGCCAGGATCGGCGTCGGCGCGCGGTCCTGCGCCGCCTCGGCGGCTCGGATCGCGGCGGTGGCTTCCACGCCGTTCATCTCCGGCATCTGGATGTCCATCAGGATCAGGTCGAACGGTCCAAGCGAGAAGGCCTCGACCGCCTCGCGCCCGTCGCCGACCACGGTCAGGTCGACGCCGAAGGGTTCCAGCAGCGACTTCAGGATCAGCTGGTTGGTCGGATTGTCTTCCGCCGCCAGGATCCGGATCGCCCCCGTGCGCGGCGCGGACGCGGTGTCCGCCACGTCATCCACCACCTGGTCCGCTCGCTTCTCCAGGGGCAGCTGGAAGGCGAAGGTGGAGCCCTGGCCGGCCTCGCTGGCCGCCCACATGCGCCCCCCCATAAGCTCGGTCAGCTCCTTGCAGATGGCCAGGCCCAGACCGGTGCCGCCGAACCGGCGGGTCGTCGTGGCGTCCACCTGGCTGAACTTCTGGAACAGGTCGCCCAGCCGATCGGACGGGATGCCGATGCCGCTGTCGCGCACCGCAAAGCGCAGGCCGCCGGGGATAGGCTCGGCCGACACGGTCACATGGCCTTCAGCGGTGAACTTCACCGCATTGGAGACCAGGTTGGTCAGGATCTGGCGCAGGCGGGTGCTATCCCCCCACCACAGGCCAAGCGCCAGGGGATCAAGGTCCAGGTTGAGCTGGACGTCCTTCTGGGCCGCCAGGGCGGTGAAGGGCGCGCAGGCCGACTTCAGCGCCTCGCCCAGGTCGAACTCGTGATTGTCGATCTCCAGCCGGCCGGCCTCGATCTTGGAGATGTCGAGCACATCGTTGAGCACCGCCAGCAGGGTGTGGCCCGACCCGGTGATGACGTTCAGCCGGTCCCGCTGGCCCTCGCTCAGGTCTTCGCGGCTCATCACCTGGGCCATGCCCAGAATGCCGTTCAGCGGGGTGCGGATCTCGTGGCTCATATTGGCCAGGAACTGGGACTTGGCGACGCTGGCGGCGTTGGCCTGGTCGCGGGCCCGGACCAGTTCTTCCATGGTGCGGTCCAGGGCCGTGTCGCGGGCCGCCATCTCGCGCAGGATCGCGCTGATCCGGGCGGCCAGGGCCAGGGCCGAGACGATGAGGATCGACAACATCACCGCGAAGACCGGCATGCCGCGGGCCAGCATCTCGCGGCCCGGCTGCTTGGGCGTCCAGACCAGGTCGCCGACCACGAAGCCGTTCACGTCGGTCAGGGGATAGCGCGCGCCATGCGCGGTCGGATCGGCCGGAACCAGCCGGACGCGGGAGATATGCAGCTGGTCTTCCAGGCGCCGCAGCAGGTTCTGATCCAGGCGCCAGGCGGTCATGACGATCGGGGCGGGACCGGACCGCGTCCCGGGGGTCGCCACAGTGGCGAGCGCGGCCAGGTGAATGACGCCGGCGGAGCGAACCAGGCCGCTGCCGCTGACCGGCTCCCGGGCCCGATCGTGCGCCAGGGTGTGGGTGAGCTTGAGGTTGACGGCCTCGCGGGCCCGGAGGTCCGCCAGCAGGGGCGTGAGATCCTGGCGCAGGGCCTGAACCTCTCTGATTTCGGCCCGGCCCGCGCCGCGCCAAGCGTAGGTGGGCCGGTCCGTGGCGTCCAGGACCAGGAGCGCGGCGTCGCCGCCGGAGCGGGCGATGCGGGCGCCAAGGGCTTCGTCGGCCCAGGCGAGGTCAGGATCAGGCCGACCAAGGTGCGCATAGGCTTGCTCGTCCGAGGCCAGGGCGCTGGCGTCCTGCTGCAGCCAGCCTTGCAGGTCGTCCAGCCGGCGGGACATCAGGGCCCGTTCCTCGGCGACCTGGGCCTGGTCGGCGGAGGCCGCCATATAGGTCATCAGGCCGGCGCCGCCCGCCAGAACCACCGCCAGGATCACCACCGCCAGGGCGATGATCCGGCGCACTGCCGCCTGACCGTGAGGCAGACTTGAAGCCATGGGGGTCCCAAAACTCAAATGTTGAGAAGCATTTGCGGGCAGGGTTCGATAGCAAAGGGTAAAGGCGCCCCGCGACCGATCGTCAGATTCCTCGAAATGAGTATTTGGCGCGTGCGGGGCCAGGGCTTGCCGAACCAGCATGTGGCGTAAAGTCGCGCATAGCACGCTAAGCGCGAAAGGTTCTGTTTACGACGTCGGGCCTTGAGTGCCGTGGCCGTCGGGCGCCAGAACTGGGGACACACGTGATACCTGCCGGATGCCTGCGGATCTTCGGGGCGGGGGTTTCGGCGTCGCAGCAGCGGCTGTCGCAGATCATCGACACCTACCTGGCCCACAACTGGACGCCGCCCCGGCGGTTCGCCCAGATCACCGCCTGCGCCTTCCTGCTCACCGACCCCGCCGCGGCCCGTATCGATGTCGGCCCCCTGGCCGGGTCGGCCACCGCCCTGCAGCGGGAACTGGGGACGGCCGGTCCCTCCCTGCTGCTGTTCGAGGGCAGCCTCGCCGCGGTCGAGACCTTCGCCGGGCTCGACGAGGGCGCGGTCGCCGAGGGCCTGCGCGACCCCAGCCGCCTGCCGGGCGGGGGACGGTTGACCCAGATCGCCGACCTGACGCCGCCGCCGCCCGCGCCGCCCTGGAT
>NZ_JBHTLQ010000081.1:0-12313 GCF_042679085.1 Phenylobacterium conjunctum
CCGGCCGCCCAGGCGCCGCGCTACCAGGAGCCGGCCTATGCGCCGTCGCCGGTGGCCGCCGCCCCTGAGCCCGCGCCGGCCCCGATGGCGCCTGTGGCCCAAGCCCCCGCCTATCAGCCCCAGGCCTACCAGGCCCCGGTGGTCGAGGATCAGGCCGATCTCTATGCGCCGCAGCCCGAGGCCGCCCGGCCCGAGCCGCAGATCATGCAGCCCGCCCGTCAGCCGACCTATGTCGCGCCGCCTCAGCCGCAGCCGGCTCCCGCGCCGCAGCCGGTCACCCGCATCGTCGACCCGGCGGTGGCGGAAGAGGACGACGAGCCCCTGTTCGGCGAGCCGGTCTATGAGGAGCGCCGTCCGCGCGGTGGCTTCCTGAGCCTGTTCGGCAGCCGTCCGCGCTATGACGCCCCGGCCCCTGCGCCCGCGCCCCGCGCCGCGCGCGGTTCGGCCCAGGCGATGGAGCAGCCGATGGAGCAGGAGCAGGCGGACAGCCAGGAAGACCTGGAAATCCCGTCCTTCCTGCGTCGCCTCGCCAACTAGGCGACGGCTCAGATCCAGGATCTGCAGACGGCCGAGGGAAACCTCGGCCGTTTCGCTTTTCAGGCGCCTTTCGCTCGCGCGAGAAGGGAGCTCTTAAGCCTTGATTAGCTTCGGCTTCTTAGGCGTCCCGATTCGAAACATTCGGAAACAGGACGTGTCTTGCGGCGCCGCAGCATAAACCGTATCCGGCTATCCTGCGTTCCGTGTCTCTGCGGAGCCAAAGTTCAGAAGGCGAAGCCCGTGGCCGGATCCGTGTTCCAACATACCCTGCAAGGCCCCGCCATCTTCGCCGGCGTCGGCGTGCATACCGGCGCCTATGTCCGCGTTTCCGTCCGTCCGGCCCCGGCCAATACCGGCGTCGTGTTCGTGCGCACCGATATCGCCGATCGTGACAACCGAATCCCCGTCTCAGCTGAGGCCGTCTGCAAGACCCAGCTGGGCACGGTGATCGGTAACTCGGCGGGCGTCACCGTCTCGACCATCGAACACCTGATGGCGGCCATGGTGATGTCGGGCATCGACAACGCCATCGTCGAGCTGGACGGCGAGGAAATGCCGATCATGGACGGCTCGTCGCTGCCGTTCGTGCAAATCCTCGACCGCGCCGGCCGCCGCTCGCAGGATGCGCCGCGGCGGGTGATCGAGATCCTGGCCCCTATCGAGGTGGTGGAAGGCGACAAGCGCGCCACCCTGACGCCCGCCGACCAGTTCGAAGTCGCCTTCACGATCCAGTTCGCCTCCAAGGCCATCGGCCGCCAGAGCATCGACCTGGTGATGAACGACCGCGCCTTCCGCGACGAACTGGCCGACTGCCGCACCTTTGGTTTCGCCCATGAGGTCGAGGCCCTGCGCGCCATGGGCCTGGCCCGGGGCGGGTCGATGGAGAACGCCGTCGTCATCGAAGGCGACCGCATCCTGAACCCGGAAGGCCTGCGTCGTCCGGACGAGTTCGTGCGCCACAAGGCGCTGGACGCCATCGGCGACCTGTTCGTGCTTGGCGCGCCGATCCTGGGCCGTTTCGAGGGCGTGCTGGCCGGTCACGGCATCAACAACGCCCTGGTCCGTGCGCTCGCCGCCCAGCCCAAGGCCTGGCGTTACCGGACCTTCGTCGAAGAGCTCGCCGAAGCCGTCTGAGCCATAAGCGGCGCCAGCCGTTTGCGCTCTCTGTCCCCTGGTGTAGAACCAACATCGTTCGGCGCGGGGGCGCGCTTTGGTCTCTGAGGTGAAGGTGTCCTTGCTTCGCAATCCCTGGGCTCGTCCGGTTCTCTGCGCCGTGATGGTGTCCGTCGCCCTCGCCGGGTGCGCCGGCAAACCCAAAAAACCCCGCCTGGCTTATGAAGAGCGCCCTGTGGAGCTGCTCTACGCCACGGGCGCGGACCGGCTGGATCGCGGCCTCTGGAACCAGGCGGTGGACTATTTCGCCGAGGTGGAGCGCCAGCACCCCTATTCGGAATGGTCGCGCCGGGCGATTCTGATGACGGCCTACGCCCACTATCAGGCCGACAACTATGCCGAGGCCATCGGCGACGCAGACCGGTTCATTTCGCTGTATCCCGGCAATCAGGCCGCGGCCTACGCCCACTATCTGAAGGCCATCTGCTATTTCGAGCAGATCGTCGACGTGGGCCGGGACCAGGCCGCGACCGGTCAGGCGCTGGACAACCTGCGGGACGTGGTCCTGCGCTATCCGAATTCGGAATACGCCTCCGACGCCCGCCTGAAGATCGACATGGTCAATGACCAGCTGGCCGGCAAGGAAATGACCATCGGCCGCTGGTACCTGCGCAACGGTGACACCCTGGCCGCCGTCGGCCGGTTCCGCACCGTCGTCGACCGCTACCAGACCACGACCCACACCCCCGAGGCGCTGTACCGGCTGGTGGAAGCCTATCTGACCCTGGGCCTGGCCGACGAGGCCAAGCGCAACGGCGCCGTCCTGGGCTACAACTATCCGGGCGATGGCTGGTATCGCGACGCCTATGCCCTGTTGACCGACAAGGGCTTGCGCCCGGCGGTCGAGCCGCAAGGGGCGGGCGAGCGCAAGGGGCTGTTGTCCAACCTGCCGTTCGGCAAGAAGGACAAGGGCGCGACCATCAAGCCGCCGGCCGAGACGACCTCCGGCAAGGTCACGGAAGCCATGGAGCAGCCCGGCGCGCCGGGTAAGCCCAAGGCCAAGAAGAGCCTCCTGTCGCACCTGCCCTTCGTGAAGTAGGCGCCGGCCTCGATTTTTCGGAACCGAAAGTGAACACGGGCCTTTTCCAAAGGCCCGATTCCAGGCGATCCTAGGGTCATGCTGATCGGTCTTTGGATCCGTGATGTCGTTCTGATCGAGGCCCTGGACCTGTCCATTGGGTCCGGCCTGACTGCGCTTACCGGTGAGACCGGGGCAGGGAAGTCCATCATCCTCGACGCCCTGGGCCTGGCGACGGGCGCGCGGGCCGATGCCGGCCTGGTGCGTCGCGGCGCGAACCAGGCGGCGGTGTCGGCGATCTTCGCCCCGGGCCCTGAGCATCCGGTCTGGGACATCCTGGAAGAGAAGGGCCTGTCCTACGCCAAGGACGAGGACCTGGTGCTGCGCCGGACCGTCGCCGCCGACGGCCGCAGCCGGGCCTTCGTCAATGACCAGGCGACCAGCGTCGGCGTCCTGCGCGAGCTGGGCGAACAGCTGATCGAGGTGCATGGCCAGCACGAGACCGTGGGCCTGCTCGACACCCGCACCCATCGCGGCCTGCTGGACGCCTATGGAACCCTGGGGCCGATGGCCCGCGCTGTCGCCGGCCGCTGGGCCGACTGGCGGGCCGCGCGGACGCGGGCCCAGGAACTGCGCGACGTTGTGGGGCGTGCGGCGGCGGAGGCCGAGGAACTGTCCCTGCGTCTGGCGGAGCTGGATCGGCTGGATCCGCAGGAGGGCGAGGAGACCCGGCTGGCCGAATCCCGCGCCATTCTCGGGGCCTCGGAAAAGGCCTTGTCCGACATCGCTGACGCCCGCGGCGCCTTCGACGGCTTGTCCAGCCGCCTGGCCCAGGCGGTGCGCGCCCTTGAGCATGCTCGCAGCCGCGCGGTTCAGGCCGGGGCCGGCGAGGAGAGCCCCGCGGTTGCGCGCCTGACCGCCGCCAGCGCCGCCGTGGACCGGGTGTTCAGCGAGGTGCAGGAGGCCGAGGCCACCGTCGACCTGGCCGCCGAGGCCTTCGATTTCCGCGCCGACGAGCTGGAGAAGACCGAGGAGCGGCTCTTCGAGCTGCGCGGCATGGCCCGCAAGCTGCAGGTCAGCGTCGAGGAACTGCCGGGCCTGCGCGTGCGGTTCGCCGAGAAGCTGCGGGCCATGGAGTCCAGCGAGGACGACCTGAAGGCCGCCGACGCCGCGGTGTCCGCCGCGCGCAGCGCCTATCTCGATGCGGCCGCCCAGCTGACCCTGGCCCGGCGCGCGGCGGGCGACCGGCTGGCCCAGGCGGTGGAAGCCGAACTGGCGCCCCTGAAGCTGGACAAGGCCCGCTTCCGCGTGGCGGTGGACGCCCTGCCCGAGGATAAGGCCGGCCCCACTGGCCAGGACCGCATCGCCTTCGAGGTCGCCACCAACCCCGGCGCGCCGTTCGGCGAGCTGGGCGCCATCGCGTCCGGCGGCGAGCTCGCCCGACTGGCCCTGGCCCTGAAGGCCTCCCTGGCCGGCCGCGCCCAGGGCGCCCAGCCCTTGATGATCTTCGACGAGGTGGACCAGGGGGTGGGCGGCGCCGTCGCCGACGCCGTAGGCCTGCGCCTCCGGAAGCTGGCCTCCAGCGCCCAGGTGCTGGTGGTGACCCATTCGCCCCAGGTGGCCGCGCGCGGTGACGCCCATTGGCGGATCGCCAAGGCCGGCGACGGCGAGCGGCTGCGCACGGCGGTGGAGCCCCTGAGCCCCGCCGACCGCGAGGAAGAGATCGCCCGCATGCTGGCCGGCGCGGAGATCACCGACGCCGCCCGCGCCGCGGCCCGGGCGCTGATGCATGCCTAGCGTCCCAAGGGGCGCATCCCTCCACCGTCATCCTCCGGCGGGCCATCGGCCCGACCGGGGGACCCATGCGGCGTGGGGCGTTCGTGGCAAATCGGCTTGGGTCCCCCGGACCGCTACGCGGCCGGAGGATGACGGTCCAGGAGAGGTGGTTGGAGTTCATGACTGAAACGCTCAAGTCCGTCTCCGACCTGACCGAGGCCGAGGCCGTCGAGGAGCTGACCCGGCTCGCCGATGCGATCGCCGCCCATGACATCCGCTACTACCAGGAGGACCAGCCGAGCGTTTCGGACGCCGACTATGACGCCCTGAAGCAGCGCAACGCAGCCATCGAGGCGGCCTTTCCGCACCTGATCCGCGAGAATTCCCCGTCCCTGCGGGTGGGCGCGGCGCGAGCGGAGCAGTTTTCGCCCGTTGAGCATGGCGTCCCCATGCTCAGCCTGGACAACGCCTTCTCCAACGAGGAGGCCGCCGAGTTCGACGCTCGCATCCGCCGCTTCCTGCGCCTGGAGGGGGAGACGGTGGCCTATACGGCCGAGCCCAAGATTGACGGCCTGTCGGCCTCGATCCGCTATGAGAAGGGCGTTCTGGTCCAGGGGGCGACACGGGGCGACGGCAGGGTCGGCGAGGACGTCACCGAGAACCTGCGCACGGTCAGCGACATCCCCAAGCGCCTGTCCGGTAAGGGCTGGCCGGATGTGATCGAGATCCGTGGCGAGGTCTATCTGGGCCATGCCGAGTTCGCGGCCCTGAACGCGGCGGCGACCGAGGCCGGCCAGAAGACCTACGCCAATCCGCGCAATGCGGCGGCCGGGTCGCTGCGCCAGATTGATCCGAAGATCACCGCCCAGCGGCCGCTCAAGTTCTTCGCCTATGCCTGGGGCCTGTTCAGCCAGCCCTTCGCCGAGACCCAGTGGGAGGCGCTGCAACTGCTGAAGGCCTGGGGCTTTTCCACCACACCGCAGTCACAGCGGGTGGAGGGGGCGGCCGGGCTGCTGGCGGCGTACGCCGACATGGAGGCTGAGCGCCCCAAGCTCGGCTTCGATATCGACGGGGTGGTCTACAAGGTTGATCGCCTGGACTGGCAGCAGCGCCTGGGCTTCATCACCCGCACCCCGCGCTGGGCGATCGCACGCAAGTTCCCGGCCCAGCGGGCCCGGACCATCCTGGAAGCCATCGACCTGCAGGTGGGGCGCACCGGGGCGGTGACGCCGGTGGCGCGGCTGCGGCCGGTCACGGTGGGCGGGGTGGTGGTGGAGAACGCCACCCTGCACAACGCCGACGAGATCGCCCGCAAGGATATCCGGGTCGGCGACACGGTGATCCTGCAACGGGCCGGCGACGTGATCCCGCAGATCGTGGGCGTGGTCCCGGAGGAGCGTCCCGCAGAGGCGGTCCCCTTCGCGTTCCCGCATGTCTGCCCCTGTGACCTGAAGACCCCCCTGGCGCGGGAGACCACCGTGTCGGGCGCCGAGACCGTGGTGCGGCGTTGCACCGGCGAACTGGCCTGTCCGTTCCAGCGGATCGAGCACCTGCGCCACTTCGTGTCGCGCCGGGCCTATGACATCGAAGGCCTGGGAGAGAAGCAGCTGACGGCCTTCTTCGAGCGCGGCTGGATCCGTGAGCCGGCGGACATCTTCCGGTTGGCCCGGGACGAGGAGAAGCTCACCGAGCTGCGCCAGACCGAGGGCTATGGCGAGACCAGCGTGAAGAACCTGGTGGCCGGGATCGAGGCGCGGCGGGCGATCCCGCTGGACCGCTTCATCTTCGGCCTGGGCGTGCGGCACGTGGGCGAGACCACCTCGATGGCGCTGGCCCGCCACTATGAGACGGTGGAGCGGTTCGTGGCCGCGGGGCTGGCGGCCGAGGCCCAACGCCCGAAGGCCTCCTATCAGGACCTGGCCACCCTGGACGGGGTGGGGCCGACCGCGCTGGAGGCGGTGCTCGCCTGGGCGGGACAGCCGAACCAGGCCCTGCTGATCCCGGACGGCGCCAGCCTGGAGGAGCGCCTACGCCTGACGATCCCCAAGCTGAACGCCACGGCCCGCCGCGCCATCGCCGAGCGGTTCGGGGACTGGGCGAGCTTTGAGGCCGCGGCGCGCGCGGCGGTGGATGGCCGGGCCGGCGAGGATTTCCTGGAGCTGTCGGCCGTGGACGCGGTGGGGCCGGTGGCGGCCCGTATGGTCGCGGAGTTCTTCGGCGAGGATCACAACCGCGCCCGCGTGGACGCCCTGCTGGCCGAGCTCAGCGTGATCCCGGCCGAGCGCCCGAAGACCGATACGGCCATCGCCGGCAAGACCGTGGTCTTCACCGGATCGCTGGAGAAGATGACCCGCGACGAGGCCAAGGCCCAGGCCGAAGCCCTGGGCGCCAAGGTCTCCGGCTCTGTGTCCAAGAAAACGGATCTCGTGGTCGCCGGCCCCGGCGCCGGCTCCAAGCTGAAGACCGCCACCGACCTGGGCATCCAGGTCCTGACCGAGGACGAGTGGCTGGAGCTGGTGAAGAGCTAGGGCCTTACCAAAGCCGGCTTACGCCATAGACGTCGAAAGCCGCTTCGTTGGATACGAGCGTCAGGTTCTCGCCCATGGCTTGGGCGATCAGCATGCGGTCGAAGGGATCTCGGTGGGGACCTGGCAGGCTGCCGGCTACCTGTCCGTGGCGAAGACTGATGGGAAGGGGCTCGAACCCGTTGTCTGCGACGACGGCTTCCAGATCGTGAGCGATGGCGGCGACGCCGGGCAGCTTTCCGAGCCGGTGCTTGGTCGTGATCTCCCAGAGGGAGGCCGCGCTCACGAACACCGGGTTGGCTGGATCGGCGATGGCTTGGCGGGCCGGGTGGGACAGAGCTTCATCCCCGGCCAACCACCACAGCAGGGCGTGAGTGTCGAGCAACAGGCGCAAGACTATTCCCAGGCCGCCAGCTCGTCCTCCGCCAGCGGCTCGAAGAAGCTGTCATCGACCTTGATCTGACCGCGCAGGGCGCCGAACGCGCGGACCGGCGCGGCCTCCTTGAGCGGCGCCAGGCGCGCGACCGGTGTCTTGCCGCGCATCAGGACGATCTCCTCGCCGGCTTCCACGCGCGCCAGGAGACGCGAGAGGTTGGTCTTGGCGGCATGAACAGTGACGCGGTCCATCAATCGCTCCCTAGCTAACTAAGGTAGCTAATCTGTGTGTGGTTGTCGACGGCTCCTCAGGCCCTCGCCGTCACGATCCACGTGGCGGAGCCCAACTTGACGCCGTCCGGCCCGGCGTGGGCGCTGAGCGTCTCGCGCAGGATACCGATGGCGGTGTCGCGCAGGTCGGGGTGTTCGCGCAGCATGCCGCCCAGGGGGCCGACGCGCAGGGTCAGGCTGAGGGTGTCGTCCAGGCTGCCGGCGCCGATCTTCTCGTCGTGCGGGGTGATCGCGATGTCCCTGAAGCCGGCGCCGGAGAGGATCGCCTCCACCCGCTTCGGATCGGCGAAGGCGAAGGGGCCGGGCGCGCCGGGTTCGGGCGGCGGCGCGGGCGGGAACAGGTGGGCGACCGAGGCCATGGGCAGGGTCATGATCGGGTTCTGGTCGGGGCTGCGCCAGCACAGGAAGGCGAGCCGGCCGCCAGGCTTCAGCGCCCGGCGCAGGTTGTTGAAGGCCGCCGTCGGATCGGCGAAGAACATGACGCCGAAGCGGGAGAACAGGCCGTCATAGGCTCCGGCCTCCAGCGGATAGGTCTGGGCGTCGGCTTCGAGGAACTCGGCGGTGGACAGGCCGGCTTCAGCGGCGCGGCCGCGGGCGATCTCCAGCATGGGCCGGGAGATGTCGAGGCCGGTGACGGCGCCGCTCGGGCCGACCGCGCGGGCGAGCTCCAGGCTGGTCTCGCCGCAGCCGCAGCCGACGTCGAGCAGACGCTCGCCGGTTTGCGGATTAAGGGCCGCCTCAGTGGCGCGGCCAAGCGGACCGAGCTGGCGGTCGAGTTGGACCTGGAGGGCCGCCCAGGTCGGGCCAGCCCCTTCGTTCCAGTAGGCGATCTGGGCGGCGTTGGGGGTGTCGGTCATGTCGTCCTCAGAGCGGCGCGCAGACGTCTTCGAGCCAGGCCCGGACGTGGGGTTCGACCAAGGGGCCGATCTTCTCCAGCACCTTGGCGTGATAGGCGTCCATCTGGGCGCGTTCGGCCGGGGTGAGCAGGTCCACCACGATCAGGCGGCGGTCGATGGGGGCCAGGGTCAGGGTCTCGAAGCCGTGCATGGGCCGCTCGCCGCCGGAGATGGCGGTCGCCTCGGTCACGTACTGCAGGTTCTCGATGCGGATGCCGTAGGCGCCTTCCTTGTAGTAGCCGGGCTCGTTGGAGACGATCATGCCGGGCTGCAGGGCGACGAAGTTCGGCAGCTTGGAGATCCGCTGCGGCCCTTCGTGGACGCCCAGATAGACCCCGACGCCGTGACCGGTGCCGTGGTCATAGTCGAGGCCCTGCGCCCACAGCGGCGCGCGGGCCAGGACGTCGAGGGCCGAACCCGTGGTGCCGGGCGGGAAGCGGATGGAGGCCAGGGCCAGGTGGCCCTTCAGCACCAGGGTGAAGCGCTCGGCCATCTCGGCGCTGGGCTCGCCGATGGCGACGGTGCGGGTGATATCGGTGGTGCCGTCCAGATACTGGGCGCCGGAGTCGACCAGCAGCAGGGAGCCCTTCTCGGCCCGCTTATTGAGGCGTTCGGTGGGCCGGTAGTGGACGATGGCGCCATTGGAGGCCGCGCCGGCGATGGTGTCGAAGGACAGGTCCTTGAGCGCGCCGGTGGCGGCGCGGAAGCCCTCCAACCGGGTCACCACCTCGATCTCGTCAGGCGGATTGTCCTGGGCGTCGGTGGCCAGCCAGTAGAGGAAGCGGCTGATGGCCGCGCCATCGCGGATGTGGGCGTTGGTCGTGCCGGCCAGCTCGACCTTGTTCTTGCAGGCGCGGGGCAGGGCGCAGGGGTCATCGCCGCGCACCACCTCGGCGCCGGCGGACTTGAGCGCCTCGAAGTACCAGGCCGAGGACTGGCCGGGATCGACCAGCACCTTCTTGCCCATCAGGTCGGCCAGGGCCTGGGGCAGGTCTTCCGGCGTCTCCAGGCGAACCTGGTTGCCCAGCCAGGCGGGCAGGTCCTCGGTGACCTTGTCAGGGTCCAGGAACAGGCGGGCGGTGCCGTCGCTGTTCAGGATCGCCTGGCCCAGCGGCAGGGGCGAGCGGATCACGTCGCCGCCGCGAACATTGAACAGCCAGGCGATGGAGGAGGGCGCGGTCAGCACCGCGGCTTCCGCCCCCTTGGCCTGGACGGACTTGCCCACGCGGGCGCGCTTGTCGGCGGAGTCCTCGCCGGATTGGGCCAGGGGCTGGGGCACGACCGGGGCCTTGGGCTGGGCCGGGCGTTCGGCGCCCCAGGCCAGGTCTAGGGGGTTGGGATCGACCGGGCGAAGCTCGGCCCCGGCCTTGGCGGCGGCGGCGCGCAGGCGCTCGAGGGCGTCGGGGCTGTGCAGGCGCGGGTCGTAGCCCAGGACTTGGCCCTTGCCGGCGGCGGTCTCCAGATAGGCGGGCACGCCGCCGTCGACGAGGTCGCGGATCTCGAACATCGCCGCATCGACCTGGTCGCGGACCTGGAGGGTGTAGCGCCCGTCCACAAACACGGCGGCCTTGTCCTTGAGGATCACGGCGGCGCCGGCGGAGCCGGTGAAGCCGGTGGCCCAGGCCAGGCGGTCATTGGCGGCGGGCAGGTATTCGTTCTGATGCTCATCCTCGTGCGGCACCAGGAGGCCGTCCAGGCCCTGCTCGGCCATGGCCTTGCGGATCAGGGGGACGTGGCGGGGACCGAAGGAGCGGTCGGTGGTCTCGTTGAAGGTCTGGAACATGAGGGGCATGTAAGCGCTTCGCGGGGTCCGGGCAAAGGGCCAGACTTGCGCGTCCGCCCGCAGACGGACTAGTTTTCACCCATGGTGAACTTCGCCGCCCGCCTGAACTCGAATTCGTGCGCCCCTTGCGGGGTCGTGCGGCTTCGCGCGCCTTAGGCGCGGCGGATTTCCCTCGACCCCAGCCTGCTCGGTTGGGGTCCCTGAGAGGCGCCTGACCGGCCTTATTCCGGAGCGCCTCCATGGTCTTTCCCCCTGACGACCTCGAACCCTGGTTTCCCATCGAGACTGAACGCCTGATGCTGCGCGAGGCGCGGCCAGAGGACTTTGACGACATCCACGCCTATGCGGTGCGCGATGACGTGGTCCGCTTCATGATCTGGGGGCCAAACACCGCGGAGGAGACGCGGACGGTCCTCGATGGCTGGCTGGATGAACAGGCGCTGTGGCCGAGGCCCGGCGTGAACCTGGTGATCGAGGAGCTGGCGACGGAGCGGGTGGTGGGCTCCATCCGCCTGACGATCCAGGATGCGGCGAACCGGACGGCGGACATGGGCTACACCCTGCACAGCGACGTCTGGCGGCGGGGCTATGGCACGGAGGCGGCGCGTGCTGTCCTGCAGGCGGCCTTCGGTCCGCTTGGCCTGCACCGGGTGTTCGCCATGGCCGACACCGACAATGTCGGCTCCTGGGGGATCATGGAGAAGCTGGGCATGCGGCGGGAGGCCACCCTGCGCAAGAACCGGCAGGTGCGGGGCGACTGGCGCGACAACCACGTCTACGCCATCCTCGCTGAAGAATTTACCCGGATATAATTGACGCGGCCGCGGGCGAGGTCTAAGCAGGCGGAATGTCGACCGCCAACCGCAAAGCTCTCGTCCGCGCCTACAAGGAGGCCAAGCCGGCCTTTGGCGTCTTCGCCCTGCGCTGCGGGGCCGACACCTGGATCGGCGCCAGCCCCAACCTGGCGGCGCAGGAGAACCAGATCCGCTTCACCCTGAAGATGGGCAAGCATCCCAACAAGGGGCTGGAGGCGGCCATCGCCACGCATGGCGCGGCGGCCTTTGCCTATGAGGTGCTGGAAGAGATCGACGAGCCGGACCTGACGCCGATGGGGCGGACGGACCTGCTCAAGCGGCGGGTGGCGCACTGGGTCGAGGCCTTGAGCGCCAAACCCCTGATCGGGGCGGTGTGACAAGCGGCGCCGTAGACAGAACTCGCGCTTGAGGCGAGAACAGCTCCCTCTTCGGGGGAGCCAGCGCATGAATTGTCTTGGACACAGCACGCCGCGCCTGTCGCGTCGGACGGCCTTGAGCGCCATCGCCCTGGGCGGCGGGGCGAGCCTGTTGTCCAGCTTCATGCCGGGCGTCGCGCGGGCGTCGGGCCATGCGGAAGCCCTGCTGCTGACCTGCATGGACTACCGCCTGGTCGATGATGTGACGCGCTATATGGACGCGCGCGGCCTCACCAACAAATACGACCACGTGATCCTGGCCGGCGCCTCGCTGGGGGCGCTGAACGACAAGTTCCCGACCTGGAACGAGGTGTTCTGGACCCACATCGACCTGGCGGTGCAGCTGCACGAGGTCCACCGGGTGATCATCATCGATCACAAGGACTGCGGCGCCTACAAGCTGGTGCTGGGGGAAGCCTCGGTGAAGGACGCCGACACCGAGCTGAAGACCCACGTGAAGCAGCTCTACGCCCTGCGCTCCCAGATCGTCACCCGGCACCCGCACATGGAGGTGGAGCTGGGCCTGATGGCGCTGGACGGGACGGTCACCCAGATCGTCTGAGGACCGCCCCGTAGGCGGCTTAGCGCGGCGCGTCCGGATCGGTGACCGTGGCCGCCGCGTCGCCCGCCTGGTCGGTGGCCGACTGAGCGGCTTGCGCCGTGCGGTCCGCGGCGGCCTTGGCGCTGTCGGCGGCGGACTGGCTGGCC
>NZ_JBHTLQ010000082.1:0-11370 GCF_042679085.1 Phenylobacterium conjunctum
CGGGCGCGCCGGACATCAGCAGTCCGCCCTGCAGGGGCGGCGCGCCGGCCGGCGGCAGGGGCGGGGCGCCGGAGGCCATCTGGGCCAGCATCTGAGCGTCGCGAGCCTCGGCGGCTTCCGGATCCAGGGTGCAGACCACCCGGCCCATGCCAATGGCCAGGCCGATGAAGCCGCGGACGTGCGGGTCGCGCTCCTGCTGGTAGGTGTCGAGCAGGCGGTCGTCGGCGCCGGCCTTGAGCACCGCGCCCAGCTTCCAGGCGAGGTTGGCCGCATCGCGCAGGCCGGCGCACATGCCCTGTCCCGCGAAGGGCGGGGTCTGGTGGGCGGAATCCCCGGCCAGGATCACCCGTCCCTTGCGCCACTGATGGGCGACCAGGCCGTGGAAGCGATAGACGGCGCGACGCTCCACCTCGATATCGCCCGCGTCCCACTTGGACATCAGGGCCTCGATGAAGCCGTCCTCAACCACCTGCTCGGCGGTCTCGCCGGGCAGCAGCATGAACTCCCAGCGGTGACGGCCAGGGCCCATCAGCACGCAGGTGGTCGGCCGGGCCGGATCGCAGACCTGGAGATTGACCTTGGGCAGGTTGGCCTTGGGGCCGACCTTCACGTCGATGACCAGCCAGGGTTCGTCGAACTGCAGGTCGTCGAGGGTCAGCCCCAACTGCTCGCGCACGGTGGAGCGCCCGCCGTCACACCCGACCAGATAGCGGGCGCGAACGGTCTGCGGGCCATCAGGGCCGACCAGCTTGGCGGTGACCCCCTCGGCGTCCTGGACAAAGCTCTCCAGCTTGCAGCCCAGCCGGGCTTGTCCGCCCAGGGCCGCGAAGCGGTCGCGTAGCGCAACCTCCGCCGCCGGCTGGTGGAACATGTA
The DNA here is from genome assembly GCF_042679085.1 of Phenylobacterium conjunctum. Classification (NCBI taxonomy): domain Bacteria; kingdom Pseudomonadati; phylum Pseudomonadota; class Alphaproteobacteria; order Caulobacterales; family Caulobacteraceae; genus Phenylobacterium; species Phenylobacterium conjunctum. Next base: position 875 of record NZ_JBHTLQ010000082.1, read on the forward strand.
GCCAGACGCCCAGCCCGAGGGCGAGGTCGGGCTCATGCCGAAACTCATCAGCAGCTCGCCAGCGGCGTTGCGGAAGTCGTAGCGGTCGGTCTGCTGGGTGTGGGGCAGGACGGCTTCGGCGACGCCCGCGGCCTGGAAGATGCGCATCACCTCGCTGTCGAAGTGGGCGGCGCGGGGCAGGGGATAGACCTCGGTGTCCTTGTCGATGGCGATGGCGGACAGGCCTTCCTGTTCCAGGAGGACGCCCAGCATGGCGCCCACCGGACCCATGCCGGCGATCAGGACGTCGCAGTCGAAGCCGCTCATGGTCAGGCCTCCGGCGCGCAGGGGTTGTCGAGGGCGCCCAGGCCGTCGATCTCGACGCGGACGCGGTCGCCAGCCTTCAGGAACTGCATTGGCTTCATGGCCGCGCCGATCCCGCCGGGGGTGCCGGTGAAGATCAGGTCGCCAGGCTCAAGCGTCATGGCCTGGGACAGGTGCTCGATCTGGTCCCAGATGTTGAAGACCAGGTGGCGGGTGTTGGAGTCCTGGCGGACCTCGCCATTGACCAGGCAGCGGATGCCAAGGGCGTGCGGGTCCGGCACCTCGTCGGCGGTGGTGATCCAGGGGCCGAAGGGGGCGTGGGTGTCGAAGGACTTGCCGACCACCCATTGCGGCGTGCGGTGCTGCCAGGCGCGCTCGGTGGCGTCGTTGCCGCAGGCGTAGCCAAAGATCGCCTTGGGCGCATCGGCCTTGGAGATGTGGCGCCCGCCCTGGCCGATGATTGCGACCAGCTCGGCCTCGTAGTCCAGGGTCTGGGAGACCTTGGGCACGTCGATGGGGTCATAGGGGCCGTTGGCGGCGGTCGGCGCCTTGGAGAACCAGACCTGGTGCTCGGGCGTGCCCAGATTGCTCTCGGCGATGTGGTCGGCGTAGTTCAGCCCGATGGCCATGATCTTGCCCGGGCGGCGGATCGGGGCCTTGAGGCGCACCGAGGCCAGGGGCAGGGCGTCGTGGGCCGCGGCGGCGATGGCGCGGACCTGTGGCTCCACCTGCGGCCAGGCGGCGATCAGGCCGGTCATGTCGGCGGGCAGGCCCGGCGCGGCGCGGTTGAGCGGGATCACGCGGTCGGCGTCGACGACGCCCAGTTCAGCGCCGGCGCCGGCGTCGAAGGTGACGAGTTTCATGGATGTGTCCTGATCAGCCGAGGGTGGGCGGCGGGGGCGGGCCCCATTGGACGCCGAGCAGGTCGGCGAGGGTGGCGGTGTTGGGCGCGTCGTCGGCGGTGAACAGGTCGCCGTCGGTCCAGTGTTCCAGGGTGTGGCCCCAGGGATCGCGCCAGTAGTCGAAGACCTGGCTGCCCAGGATGTGACGTCCGACGCCCCACTCGGCGTGGCGGCCGGCGTCCTTCAGCGTCTGGTGGCCCAGCATCAGGTCGTCGAGGTCGGCGACCTCGAAGGCGGCGTGATTGAAGCCCGGGCCGCTGGGCGCCTGGAGCAGGAACAGGGTGTGGTGGTCGCTGGGCGTCGCGCCGCGGTCGCAGCGCAGGAAGGCGCCGATCGGCATGCCCGGCATGAACTCGATCTCGTCGGAGGTGATGAAGCCGAAGCGGGCCTTGTACCAGGCCTCAGACGCGCGGAAGTCGGCGACGTTCAGCACGCAGTGGCCGAAGCGGATGATGTGCGACGGCCCGGCGGCGACGCGCTTGGCCTGGCGGGTGCGGGTGCGCCCGGTGATCTCGCCGTTCCAGGCGGTGCGGGCGGGCAGGGGCAGGGGATCGACGGGCGTCTGGCCGGCCACCACCTCGATCCGATGACCGTTGGGATCGGTCAGCACCACGACGGAGCCGCCGCCGGGCGCGTCGAAGGGCTGGACCGGCAGGCCCTCGGCCTTGGCCAGGGCTTCAAGGTCCGAAAGGCACGCGGCGCGCAGGCCGAGGGCGGCGAAGCCCGGCTCGCCCTGTTCGGTGATGTGCAGGACCGGCGAGGTCCCGGCGCCGCGCATGAACAGCCGCCCCGCCTCGATCTTGGCGAGGACCAGGCCGAACTCCTCCAGGAAGGTCTGCATCTGGGCCAGGTCGGGCGCCCGAAAGCGCACGAAGGCCACGTCCTCGATTCTGATCATCCCCGCGTTTCCTCAATATGACTATTTAGTCATTTTATGGCGCGGATCAGGGTGGGACGCAAGCCCTCCCTCCGCTCATCCCGGCGAACGCCGGGATCCAGATGACGCCATCGGCAGGTGAGAGAGGCCCGTTGCGGTCTATCCGAGATCTTCAGCGCCTTATGATCTGGATCCCGGCATTCGCCGGGATGAGCGGACGTGGGTGACGGTCCAGTCACCGATCAACAATCCGCACGCCTTGACGCGACGTCGTGGTTTCGCCCGGAGCCTTTTGGGTTCAGGCTTTCCCGCAAAACATACAGGGAGGCCGCCATGACCATCGCGCCCAGCGAATTCACCTGCACGCTCTATGCGGTCGCCGATCACATCGCGACCATCACCCTGAACCGGCCGGAGCGGCGCAACGCGCTCAATCCGCGCGCCTATGCCGAGATCGAGTGGGCGTTCAAGGCGGCGAGCGCCGACCCGGACGTCCGCTGCGTGGTGGTGACCGGCGCCGATCCCGCCTTCTGCTCGGGCGAGGACGTCAAGGAGATGATGACCGGTGAGGGGGGCGGCCAGCAGGCCCGCGTCGCCCAGGCGCCCGTCCGCTACCAGCCGACGCCGGCGGCCATGGCGGCCCTGGAGTGCGAGAAGCCGGTGATCGCGGCGGTCAACGGCTCGGCGGTTGGCTGGGGCATGGAACTGGCGCTCTACGCCGATATCCGCATCGCCTCGGAGAAGGCCAAGTTCGCCGAGCTGTTCATCAAGCGCGGCCTGATTTGTGACGTGGGCGGCCTGTTGCGGCTGCCGGCCATCGTTGGTCCGGCCAAGGCGGCGGAACTGTTGTTCACCGGCGACGTCATCGAGGCGGACGAGGCCCTGCGCATCGGCCTGGTCACCGAGGTCTGCGCCCATGAGGCCCTGATGGACCGGGCCATGATCCTGGCCCGCCGCATCGCCGCCAATTCGCCGCTCGCCCTGCGCTACATGAAGCAGGGCCTGGCCAAGACCTCCTACGGCGACCCGCGCGAGGTCGGCGGCTGGGCCATCGAGATCATCTACCGCCTGTTCCAGACCGAGGATCACCGCGAGGGGGTCCGGAGCTTCCTGGAGAAGCGCGAGCCGGTGTTCGTGGGGCGCTAGGCGCGGATCGGCACGCACAATCTGGGCAGGCTGCGGCGGACTGTCGCGGCTTTGGTAGACAAAGCTTCACGGTGCTGCGTGGTTTGCTGGGAGCCCCAGCTTCCAAGCGGTCCGAGTGAGTCGTGCTGAACACGTTTGACGCCAACCAGCGCATCCTCGAATGGCGGGTGAATGGGCTTAAGGTGCGTCTGGCTCAGGGCCTGCTGGTCGGCGTCATGGCCTTCCTGGTTACGCGCACGCCGGTCGCCCTGATCTGGATCGCGGTGTCATCTTTGGTGATGGTGCTGGACGCGCGGCTGTCGGCGGCGCTGCTGGCCAAGCCGGAGCATCGCGGCCTGGCGACCCGAACGACGGCGGTGCGCAGCCTGTCCGGGTCGCTCTACGCCATGGCCGGTCTGTTGTTCCTGCTACATCCCGGCAGTCTCGGCCTTGGCGCGGCGCTGCTTGTCGGCTGTTGCCTGGCCCTGAACAACGCCGTGATGACCCGGGGCGTGCGCGGGTTCACCGCCAGCCTCACCCTGCCCAGCGCCCTGTCCTTGCTCGCGACCGCGCCTCTCGCCCGGTCCCTGGGCCATGCGTTGAGCCTGGCCGACGTAGCCTTCCTGATCTTTGGCGCCACGACCTACCTGGTCTTCCTGGCCAAACTCGCCTCGCTGCTGGCGGACGAGAGCCAGACCTTGCACAACGCCCTGGGCGACCTGCAGCGCGAGCACGACGCCGCCCGCGGCGCCCAGCGCCAGGCGCTGGCCGAACGGGCGCGCTGGAGCAGCCTGTTCGACAACAGCCCGGTCCCGCAGATCTGCTGCGACGCCTCACGGCTCTATGCGAGGCTCTCCCAAGGCGAGGCCGATGTCATCAACGCCCTACTGGCGGACCGGCTGCAGGCCGACCAGCAGGGCCTGGCGGGCGTGTGGATCATCAATGCCAATGACGCGGCCCTGGACCTGTTCGGCGTCAAGGATTTCCGCCGCGGGATCACCGCCGAGGTATTTGACACGAGCCTGCTGACCGGCCTGGCGCTCAGCCTGCGGGACGCAACGCCGGACGGCGTGCTGCCGCCGTTCCCGACCACCCTTCGCAGAGCCGACGGCGCTCTGGCCGAGGTGATGGCCCACGTCCGCTTCATTGAGGATGAGGCTGAGCCCTGGTCGATGTGCGTGATCACCCTGGTGGACATCACCGCCTTCCAGGCTGTGGTGCGCGACCAGGCCGAGGCCATGCTGGCCGCCCAGGCCGCCAGCGTGGCCAAGTCCGAGTTCCTGGCCATCATGAGCCATGAGATCCGCACGCCGATGAACGGGGTGCTGGGCATGGCTCAGGCCATGTCGCGCGAGCCCCTGTCGGCCAGCCAGCGCGACAAGCTGGACGTGATCCGCCAGTCCGGCGAGGCCCTGCTGGCCATCCTCAACGACGTGCTGGACATCTCCAAGATCGAGAGCGGGCGGCTTGAGCTCGAGGCGACGCCCTTTAACATTGAGGCGGTGGCGCAAGGGGCGCACGCCACCTTCACGGGCCTGGCCAACGCCAAGGGCCTGTCCTTCAGCCTGACGGTCGCGCCCGAGGCCCTGGGCGCCTATGTCGGCGACAGCGCCCGGGTGCGCCAGGTGCTCTACAACCTGATCTCCAACGCGGTGAAGTTCACCGCCGCCGACCATGTCCGGGTGGAGATCGAGGCCCTGTCGCCGGGTTTCCGCATCCGGGTGACCGACACCGGGGTGGGCGTGCCCGCCGACCGACTGGACAAGCTGTTCGCCAAGTTCGTCCAGGCCGACAGCTCCACGACCCGGCAGTTCGGCGGCACGGGCCTGGGCCTGGCCATCTGCCGCGAGTTGGCCGACGCCATGGGCGGCTCCATCGCCGTGAGCAGCGTGGAGGGCGAGGGGAGCTGCTTCACCGTCGATCTGCCCCTGCCGCGCGCCGCGGGCGCTGCGCCCGAGGTCGAGGCTCCGGCCGAGACCGGCCAGGATCTGGGCCTGGAGTTCCGCATCCTGGCGGCCGAGGACAACACCATCAACCAGCTGGTGCTGAAGACCCTGCTGGCCCAGTTCGGCCTGACGCCCCAGGTGGTCGACAACGGCCATCAGGCTGTGCAGGCCTGGGAGAAGGAGAGCTGGGACCTGATCCTGATGGACGTGCAGATGCCGGTCCTCGACGGCCCCGGCGCCGCCCGCGCCATCCGCGCCCGCGAGGCCGAGACCGGCCGGGCGCGCACCCCGATCATTGCGCTCACCGCCAACGCCATGACCCACCAGGTCGACAGCTACCTGGCCGCCGGCATGGACGGCTTCGTCGCCAAGCCCATCGAGGTCCGCGACCTGGTCGAAGCGATCAACCAGGCCATGGCCGGCCGCGCGGACGACGAGGTCCGCGCAGGGGCGGCGTAGGGCGAGGTCAGACGCCTCATCAGAAAAGGTTCGAGTAGTCGATCTGACTGAGTGAACTTCCGACGAGAACCACGGTGTCCTGCGGCAGCCCCATGTAGGGCTGCTTATGGTAGAGGTAGACGTCGGCTCCTACCTGAATGGCGACGTAGTGGATTACAACACTGGCCGCAAAAAGGCCGATGGCTGTGCTGTTCGCCGACGCTTCGTCCGCCGCTGTCATCTCTAAATAGTTGGACGCCGAGGCTTCGATTGGGGTCGACAGGAAGTCGATGGTCTCGTTGGATTCCCAGCCCACGATCCGATCAACCTTGGGAGCGGGATTGGTCGGGTCTTGCGAGAGGATGAAGTAGTCCTGGCCGGTCCCGCCGATCATCACGTCACCGCCGTCATTCGACCATAAGGTGTCGTTCCCGGCGCCGCCGTCCATCGTGTAGCCGATCCAATCGCCGTGGCCGGCCCCGCCGATGAGCACGTCATTGCCCTCGCCCCCCTCGATGCGTCCGCTGGAGCCCCAGAACTCGATCACGTCATCGCCAGAGCCGCCGGCGATGGTGCCGTTGGAGAAGCGCGTGAACACGAAGTCGTTCCCTTCCCCGCAATCGACGAAGCCGCCGTTGGCGTCACCGGAGCCGTAGACGGTGTCAGTTCCCGACCCGGCGAAGACGTGGAGGTTAGATCCGCTGTTGTCGCTCAGGTCCACGTAGTCATCGCCGTCGCCGCCGTCGATGTAGTCCGCGCCGCCCTTACCCTGGAGCTTGTCTGCGCCGGCGCCTCCGCCCAGGTAGTTGTCGCCAGTGTCACCTGAGAGCGTGTCGTTCCCCGCGCTGCCGTACACGCCCTCAACTGAGACCAGAGTGTCCGTCCCGTGCCCCGTCGCGACGCCCGCGGCCAGGTCCACCACAACCCCCGTCGCATCGCCGTCGTCATAGCTGACGGTGTCGTCGCCGTCGCCGCCGGAGAGGGTGTCATTGCCCGCCCCGCCGGCCAGGAAGTCGTCGCCTGCTGCGCCGAAGATCGTGTCATTGCCGGCGCCGCCGAACAGCATGTTGTTGGCGCTTGAGCCGGTCAGGGTGTCGGCGTAGCTCGTGCCGTAGAGGTTCTCGATGTTCAGCAGGGTGTCGGTCCCGCCGCCGCCGGTGTTCTGGGCGGTGGTAAGGGAGAGGTCGACCTTCACCGCAGCGTTGGCGCTCTCGTAGCCCGCCCAGTCCGAGCCCGCGCCGCCGTCGAGGCGGTCATTGCCCGCGTCGCCCATCAGGTAGTCGTCGCCGTCGCCGCCGAGGGCGGTGTCATTGCCCACGCCGCCGGTCAGGACGTCGTCGCCGCCGTTGCCGGTCAGCTTATCGTCGCCGCCATTGCCATAGAGCGTGTCCGCGTCGGTCCCGCCCGTCAGGGTGTCCTTGCCTGCGCCGCCGTTGAGAAACATATGCCCCCTCCATCCGCGCCACACGCGCGGGTTGGCGCACAACCTATGGATGGGGGTGCGGGCGCCAACCGGCCTCAACCGAGGGCGGGAAGTTTAACCTTAAGGCGTCGTCTCGCGCGGGAGTTGCGACAACTCAACTGGCGGACAGGCCGGCCACCCGGCGGCGGGCGCGGGTTTCGGCGCTGTTGTCGAAGGCCCAGCGGAGAACTGTTCCCATGCCCTGGACGCCGATCCAGATGCCTGGCCGCTGGCTGAGCGGGGTGGCGAAGCCGTGCATCCGGGCGGCCCAGTCGGGCAGCAGGTGGCGTGCGGCCTTGAACATCAGCTCGGCGAACGGGGCGATGGCCGGGTTGGGGATCGGCTGGGTCAGCAGGGCTTGGGCGACCTCGCGGGTGCGGGCGTCGTAACGCAGCTGGGGCCGGATGGCGCGGAGGTAGTCGGCGACCTCGCGGCGGGACTTCGGGACCTGGGTCGCACCCAGCATCTCGGCCACCCGGGCGGTCTCGGCGTAGTAACGGTCCTGCTCGGATCCAGGGAAGTTCGGGTCGCGATAGCGCAAATAGGCGGCCAGGAAGCTGGAGACCTCGGCCACATGGACGAAGGTCAACAGGTCGGGATTGTCGGCGGCGTAGGGGGTTCCCTCCGGCAGGGTCCCGGTCACCTGGCCGTGGATCATCTTCACGCGGTCGATGACGCCGTGCGCCTGTTCGGTGGAGCCGTAGGTGGTCAGGGCGATGAACTGGGCGGTGCGGCGCAGGCGGCCCTGCATGTCCTGGCGAAAGTTGGAGTGGTCCCAGACCCCGGCCAACGGGCCGGGATGCAGCATCTGCAGCAGGAGCGCGGTGACCCCGCCGATCATCATGCTGGTGAAGTCGCCATGCACCTTCCAGCAGGCGGAGTCGGGGCCGAACAGACCGGCGTCGCCCGTATCGAGCGGGCTCGCGCCGTTGGACGGCGGAGCGCCCATCAAGTGGCGGACCTGGTTCTGGATCGCGTCCCGGACGGGCGACATCTTGGCTCCGGCGTCGTGTTGTCCCTGAAGGTGATCCTTGCGCGGGCGGGATTCAACCGGGCGCGCCGTCACATCACCGCCCCAGTGCGGATGCTATGCCCGGCCAAGGCCATCTCGGCCCGATGGAGCTAGGCGATTGAAGACCCCGATGTGCGCGGCCCTTGCGGCCCTGGTTCTTGCCGGATGCGGCCAGGCGCAACCCAAGGCGCAGGACAAGTATGCGGGGCTGGAGCAGCAGATCCTCGACTGGCGCACGGGCCTGCGGGCGTCTGATCCGGCCTGTTCGGCCAAGGCTGACGCCTGCACGGCCTTCGAGGTGGGCTGCAAGGGGGAGCGCCCGATCACCTCGGCCGAGGCGGCCAAGGGCATGACCGCCAAGGTGGTGGTGGCCATGAGCTGGACGGCGCTGGATCCGAAGTCGGGCGTCGCCAGCCCGGTGGCGGGCGTGAAGCAGTTCGAGAAGATCGGCGGCGCCTGGACCAGCCACGCCGTGGCCCCGGTGAACCTGAGCACCTGCGGGTGAGGGTTGGCGCTTCGAGTTTGAAGCAATTGACCGCTTCCCTCGCCCCCTTTGGGGGAGAGGGTAGGGTGAGGGGGATCTGCTGAGGGTCGGCCCCTCACCCCGACCCTCTCCCCGCATGCGGGGAGAGGGAGCTAGGCGGCCTTACGCTTCGCCGCGGGCGGCGCGGGCCTTGGCCAGGGCCTGGACCAGGCCGAACGAGCCCAGCAGGTAGTGGAAGGCGGCCCACAGGTAGAAGCATATCGAGACCACGACGCCCTCACGGGTGGCGTGGACGAGCGCGGTCTTGCACTGGCTGACCAGGGCGGCCGGGGCGCCGTCGGGGGCGACGCCGCCGGGGCACATTTCGGCGAACCGGGCGCCGCCCTTGGTCCCGCCCTGCAGCATTTCACTGAGGGAGCCGAGGATCGCCCCGCCGCCGTTGTGGGTGAAGTTGAACTGGGCGAACTGGTCGATCAGCCAGCCGGTGAAGGGCGGGCCGCCGCCAAGGGCGATCAGGTTCAGGAAGAAGAACAACAGCGCCGTCGCCGTGGCCCGGCGGCGGGTCTCCACCATGTTCTGCACAACGCCGAAGGTCGGGCCGAGATAGGTGTAGTGGAAGATGCCCGGCACCAAGAGGATCATGGCCGCGGTCTGCCAGGACGGCTGCAGATAGGCCGCCACATAGATGGGCGTGGCGATGGCCAGGCCGATGGCGGGGGTCAGGGCGTACCAGCGCTCGCTGCGCTTGGACATCTTGTCGGTGATCAGCCCGCCGAGGATCGTGCCGATGCCTGAGGAGAAGCCGCCGACCAGGCCGGTGATCAGGCCGACCTCGGCGTAGTTCAGGCCGAAGGTGCGGGTGAAGTAGGGCGGGACGAACTGGCCCGAGCCGTAGGAGCCGAAGGAGGCGATGGTCACGCCCAGCACCATGTTGGCCACCGGCCACTTCATGAACAGGGTCTTGGCGACCGCGCCCAGCTCCTTGAACTCGTTGACGAGGGAGAAGGGCGGCGGGGTCGGGGCCAGGTCCTCCGGCGACACCGGATGATCCTCGGCGTCGGAATGGCCGCGCGGCGGCTCCTTGACGAAGACCTTGATGGCGATGGCGATCAGGATGCCGGGCAGGCCGACGATCATGAAGGCGACGCGCCAGGAGAAGTTCAGGGCCAGCCAGCCGCCGGCGATAGCGCCGAACATCGAGCCCAGTGGAATGCCGAACGAATAGATCGACAGGGCCGTGGCCCGCTTCTTCGGTTCGAAATAGTCGCTGATCAGGGAGTGGGCCGGCGGAGACAGGCCCGCCTCGCCGAAGCCGACCCCGAAGCGGTAGGCCGCCAGGGTGGCGAAGTTGGCGGCGGTGCCGCACAGGGCGGTGAAGGCCGACCAGATGACGATGGCGCCCGAGATGATGTTCACCCGGCTGAATCGCTCGGCCAGGCGCGCGATCGGGATGCCCAACAGGGTGTAGAGCAGGGCGAAGTACAGGCCGCCCAACAGACCCAGCTGGGTGTCGGAGATCTTCAGGTCATCCTTGATGGCCTGACCGATGGTCGAGATGATCGTCCGATCGATGAAGTTGAAGGTATAGGCCGTGACCAGCAGGCCAAGGACCAGGGTTTTGTAACTGTTCGAGAAAACCGGCTTTGCGCCGCCGGATCCGTTCGCCGCCCCATTCGCAGCCATGTACGCACGCCCCCCGTGGAACTCTTTTGATTGGGGGCGAACATAGGCGTCTGATGCGTCCGAGGGGAAGCCAAATGCGTTGAGGGTGGTTCCCTGGGCGCCGTCACGGTCTAGGGTTGCGTCCACGACAAGGAAGGACATTGCGATGGTTCGCCGCCGGCTCCTGCTGCTCTCCGCCACTCTGATGCTGCCCCTGGCGGCCTGCGACCAGCCTGCCGCGCCGCCGTCGCCGCCCACCGCACCCGCCGCGCCGCCCGCCCCGGC
>NZ_JBHTLQ010000083.1:0-11127 GCF_042679085.1 Phenylobacterium conjunctum
CTGCGCCCGCCCCGCCGGTCAGCGCCGAACCCGCGGCGCCTGCGCCCGAGCCCGCCGAGGCGCCCAAGCCGCAGCCTTAGGCCGCTGCGCGCGACGCGGCGTCTGGCTCATGGACAGGACTGGGCTTTGACCGCATAGGGAGGCTCGTGTCCGAGCCTGCTTCCCCCCTCGCCCGCCGCGCTGACATCGACTGGATCCGTGTCGCGGCCTTCGGCATCCTGATCCTCTACCATGTGGGTCTGGTCTACGCCCCGTGGGACTGGCACGTGCACAGCCCGCACACCTTCGAGTGGCTGCGCTACGCCGCCCTGGTGACCAATCCCTGGCGCCTGACCCTGCTGTTCTTGGTCTCCGGCGTGGCCCTGCGCTTCATGAGCCGCCGTCGCAGCGCCGGCCAGGTGCTGCGCGCCCGGGCCGAGCGGCTGCTGCCCCCCTTCCTGTTCGGGGTCCTGGTGCTGGTGCCGCCACAGTCCTTCACTGAGGCAATGGAGAAGGGCTGGTGGGACGGCAGCTTCGTCGGCTGGTGGCTGCACGAGTTCAGTCCGGCGGGGTTCGCCGACGGCATCCCCCTGAACCACCTGTGGTTCGTCGAATACATCATGGTCTACAGCCTGGCCGCCGTAGTCCTCCTGGCCAGTCCCCGGCTGGTCGAGGCCCTGCAGGCGGCCTTCGAGTGGGTGATCACCGGACCGCGCCTGTTCCTGGCGCCCATCGCCTACCTGGCGGTGACCCGCCAGCTGATGTTCGCCCACCTGGGCATCACCAACCACCTCGACGGCGACTGGTACAATCACGCCATGTCCTTCGGGGTATTCCTCATGGGCTTCGCCCTGGCCCCCAGCGCGAAGGCCTGGGCCGAGTTCGAGCGCTGGCGCTGGCCGGCCCTGGCGGTGGCGGTCCTGGCCCTGCCCGCGCTCATCTGGCTTGAGGCGCATCCGGCGGGCCTCGCCCTCGCCGGCCTGCCCAAGAACCTCGCCTTCGCCATCGACCAGTGGGCCACCATCTGCGCGGTGCTAGGCTTCGCCAGCCGCCACATCCGCGGCGCCGAGGGTCCGGTCCTGCGCTACCTCACCGACGCGGTCTTCCCTTGCTACCTGGCCCACCAGACCATCCTGGTGATCGCCGCCCACCACCTGAAGCCTCTGGACCTGCCCGCCGGGACCGAGGCGGCCCTGCTGGTCAGCATCACTCTTGGCGGCAGCCTCCTGGTCTACGAGATTGTCCGTCGTATCGGACCGATCCGGCCGCTCTGGGGTCTGAAGCCCAGGGCGCGCGGGACCCCAGCCGCAGCGAAGATCGCATGACCGCCTATCCGCCGCCCTTCGCCGCCGAGGCGCCCGCCCGCTACCGCCGTCGCCGCATCCTGCTGCACATCGGGGTGGCCGCGCCGATCTTCGCCTTTGTCGCGGTGCTGATCGCCGTCGCCGCCTATCCCGGCTTCGACCACGCCCGGCAGTTCCTGAGCGACCTGGGCGGCGCCAAGGCCCGCTTCCCGTTCATCTTCAACTTCGGCGTGGCCATTTCCGGCGCCGGGGCCATGGCGGCCGGGTTCGGCTTCGCCCTGGCCGTGGTCGCCCTTGGCGGCTCGCGGATCGCCGCGGCCCTGATCGCCCTCTGCTTCGCCCTGGCGGGCGTCGGCATGATCATCTCCAGCTACTACGTCTATCCGGACCCCCGGCACCTGGCGATCAACCTGGGCCTGGGCATCCAGATCGCCCCGGTCTGCCTGATCTGGGGCCTGTCCAAGGTCGACGGCATGACCCGCCTGCGCTGGTTCCTGGCCGGGGTCTTCGCGGCCATGGCCGTGCTCACCGTCATCACCAAGCACCTGGTGTTCAAGGGCATGGTCAACGACCTCAATGTCGGCTGGTGGGAGCGGGCCTTCGCCATCGTCCTGGTGGGCTGGACCGGGGTCGCCGCCTGGGTCCTGGAACGGCGCCTGATGCACCTCGCCCACGAGGCGGACGCCGACTGAGGCGAAGAGTCTCAGATTTTTTCAAGCGGCGGACATTGATGGACTTTTCGGCCGAGCTTCGCCGTCGCTCGCGATTTCGTGATGAGTTTCAAGGGACAAGCCGACGCTGCGTCGCCCTTGGGCGGCGGAGATCGAAAATGCGGCGCCGGAATGAGAAAATTTCGTTCACAGGCGAGTGATCAAGACGCTTGCTTGTGACCCTCGCATTGCAGCATAACATATCCGTGATCATGGCGTGATCGGTGTGCTGGGCGACGCGGGTGGGCGACGTCGGGGCCGTAGCGCTTCAAAGAGACAACCGGCGGTTCTGATGGACGGCATGAGCCCCCTTGCTGCGCGCATCGACGTCTTCCCGGACCTGCGGGAAGAAGATCGTCGCTGGATGCCCGCGCCAGCCACCCTCGACATGCCGCGCCAGACCCTGGGCGCCGAGGCGGTCGATCACCAGCCGTCGACCTCGCCGGACAATGTCGCCCTTCGGCGCACCATCTTCTTCGCCTGCGCCTTCCTGCTGTCGGGCCTGGCCTTCCTGACGCCCGCGCGGGTCTATGCCGAGGACGGCTTCACGGGTCTTGAGACCCTGGCCCTGGTCCTGTTCGCCCTGCTGATCTTCCCGATCTCCGCCTGGTTCGTCAGCGCGACCGCCGGGGTGATCCTGATGCAGACCCGCGGCGGCGCCGACGAGATGGAGTTCCGCCCCGTCGCCCGTCGGCCCAAGGTGCGCACCGCCCTGCTGATGCCGCTCTACAACGAGGACGCTGAAGCGACCTTTGGGCGGCTGGCGCGCATCGACCAGTCCCTGGCCGAGCTGGACGCCTCCGGCGCCTTCGACATCTTCGTGCTGTCCGACACCACCAAGGCCGCCGTCGCCGAGGCCGAGTGGGACGCCTTCCAGTCGTTCCGCCTCACCGCCCGCGCGCGCACCTATTATCGCCGCCGGCCGAAGAACACCGAGCGCAAGGCCGGCAACATCGCTGACTGGGTCCAGAACCATGGCGGCGCCTACGCCCACATGATCATCCTGGACGCCGACTCCATGATGTCGGGCGAGACCATCCTGCACCTGGTCGACGCCATGGAGCGCAAGCCGGACGTGGGCCTGATCCAGACCACGCCCGCGGTGATCAACGCCGAGACCTTCTACGCCCGCGTCCAGCAGTTCGGCGTGCGCATGTACGGCCGCGTGGCCGCCGCCGGCCTGGCCTGGTGGTCGGGCTCGGAAGCCAGCTACTGGGGCCACAACGCCATCGTCCGCGTTCGCGCCTTCGCCGAATGCTGCGGCCTGCCCATCCTGCCGGGCGCCAAGCCCTTCGGCGGCCACATCATGAGCCATGACGTGGTCGAGGCCTCGATGCTTCGTCGTGGCGGCTGGGGCGTGCACGTCACCGCGGCCCTGGGCGGCTCCTTCGAGGAGACCCCGCCCAACCTGCAGAACTTCCTCAGCCGCGACCGCCGCTGGGCGCAGGGCAACATGCAGCACCTGCAGCTGATCTTCGCGCCGGGCCTGCACTGGGTCAGCCGCCTGCAGATGGTCATCGGCTGCATGGCCTACCTGGCCTCGCCCCTGTGGTTCCTGTCCCTGCTGACCGGCCTGATCATCCAGTTCAACACCCAGCCCAAGCTGGAAGAGATCATGACCCTGCACGGCTGGCGTACGGTCACCGAGCCGCGCCATGACCAGCTGGCCCTGATCTGCATGATGGCGCTCACCTCGACCATGCTGTTCGGCCCCAAGCTCTTGGGCGCCCTCCTGGTCCTGCTGCGCCCGGACGAGCGCCGCACCTTCGGCGGCGCGGCCTCGGTCATGAAGGGCGCCGCCCTCGAGACCGCCATGTCCACCGTGCATGCGCCGATCATGATGGTCAGCCACACCCGCATGGTGCTGGAGATCCTCTCCGGCCGTGACGCCGGCTGGACGACCCAGCAGCGCAACGCCACCGAGCTGTCCTGGGCCGAGGCCTGCCGCGATCACCGCTGGGAGCTGCGCGCCGGCATCGTGTTCGCCGCGGCCCTGCTGGCCCGGCCTGACCTGGCCCTGTTCTTCGCCCCCATCGTCCTGCCGCTGCTGCTGTCGCCGGTCCTGGCCAAGATCACCTCGCGGGCCGATGTGGGCGCCGCGGCCCGCTACGCCGGCTTCCTGCTGACCCCGGAAGAGCTGGGCGAGGCTCCGGTGGCCCTGCGCCGCCGCCGGCCCCTGCGCCAGCGCTTCACCCCCATCACGGTGAGCTTTGGCGGTCCGCATGACGAGGACCTGGTCTCTGTGGCGACCCACGCCCCGGAACTGACCGTGATCGCCGCGCGCGAGCTGTCAGAGCCCCAGCGCACCCACGCCGGGGCCTGATTGGGCGCGCCCGCGGCGTCCGACCGGACGCCATGATCCAGGGCAAATTTGATCTAGGTGAAAATACGTAGGGGAACGGCCCGGATACCGGCCGTTCGGCGAAGGCCTTAGCCATACCGTCATGGCCAAGGAGACGCCGATGTCCATTTCCTACGCGATCGAACCCCGTTCCTCCCACGTTGCGGCGAGCGCGACCGGCGATCTCCTTGACCGCATGGGCGTCCGCATGGCCTTCGCCAAGGACGAGGAAGTCTACGGCCAGGACGAAGACGCCGACCTCATCTACCGCGTGGTCTCGGGCGCCGTGCGCACCAGCCGCGTCATGAGCGACGGCCGCCGCCAGATCGGCGACTTCTACTATCCCGGCGACCTGTTCGGCCTGGAGCCCGGCCCGGAGCATCGCTTCTCCGCCGAGGCCCTGTGCGATTGCGTCATCCTGGTCCTGAAGCGCACGGCCCTGAAGGCCGCCGGCGGCGAGGCCGAACTGGCCAACCTGATCATGGACGCCACCATGCGCGAGCTGCAGCGCACCCAGGAGCACCTGCTGCTGCTGGGCCGCAAGACCGCCTGCGAAAAGGTCGCCACCTTCCTGTCTGAACTGGCCGACCGCCGCGACGCCGACACCGTCGACATGCCGATGTGCCGCCAGGACATGGCCGACTATCTGGGCCTGACCATCGAGACCGTCTCGCGCATGCTGTCCCAGCTGCAGGGCGCCTCCATCGTCGAGTTCCAGGGCTGCCGCCAGTTCCGCATCCGCAACCACGACGCCCTGGCCCGTCTCGCGGCCTAACACCCGCAGGCGGCCTTCAGAGCCGCTCAGGGTCCCCCAAGGAGGTCCAGTCGTGACCTACCGCACGCTTCTCGTTCACGCCCAGCCCCTGGACGCGGCCAAGCCGCGCCTGGCCGTGGCCGCCGCCCTGGCCCGCGACCTGGGCGCCCGCCTCGACGCCCTGAGCGCCGAGGTCGAGCCGAGCCTCGGGGTCGCCGACCCCTATGGCATGCTCCAGGCCGAGTGGTTCAGCGTCATGCAGACCGAGCTGGAGCGGCGCTTCGAACTGTCCCGCGCCCTGTTTGCTGAAGCCGCTGACGGCCTCGAGGGCGAATGGCGCGGCGTCCGCGACCTGCCCACCCGCGCCCTGGCCGGCGCCGCCCTGGCCTGCGACCTGATCGTCGCCGGGGGCGCGCCCCTGGACGACAACGACCTCTACACCGCCGTCGACACCGCCGAGCTGGTGGTGCGCAGCGGCCGGCCCGTCCTGGTCGCCCCGCCCGCCGGCGGCCAGCTGCGCGGCAAGGCGGTCGTGGTCGCCTGGAAGGACAGCCGCGAGGCCCGCCGCGCGGTCGCCGACGCCCTGCCCCTGCTGCAACGCGCCGACCAGGTGGTGGTCTACGAGATCTGCGGCCGCGACGACGCCGAGGGCGCCGCCTTCCGCACCGAGGAGGTGGCCGCCCACCTGCTGCGCCACGGGGTCAAGGCCCGCGCCAAGGTCCGGGCCGGCGACGACGACCGGGTCTGCGACGAGCTGAACATCGAGGCCGAGGCCATCGACGCCGACCTGATCGTCTCTGGCGCCTATGGCCACCACCGCCTGAACGAGTGGGTGTTCGGCGGCGTCACCCGCGGCCTGCTGCGCCGCCCGGAACGCTTTGTCCTGCTCAGCCACTAGCTGGCTTGCACGAGACGCCGTTCCCCCCTACCGGATGACCCCATGTTCGAAGGGACGGTCAGCGGATCCACCGACGTCGGCCTCGTCAGCCTGCTGCGCCGACTGCCGCCCTATGTGGCGGCGCTGGCGGCCTGGGGCCTGTTCCTGGCCCTGAGGGTGGCGCTGGAGCCCACCTTCGGCGTCCATCCCGGTTTCCTGCTGTTTGTGCCCTCCGTGCTGGTCGCGGCCCTGCTGGGCGGCGCGGGTCCGGCCCTGGTCGCCACGGCGCTCAGCCTGGCCGCGGGCCTGGCCCTCACCGGACCCGACCTGATGGCGCGCCCCGCCGACGTCATCGAGACCGCCGTCTTCCTCGTG
This sequence comes from Phenylobacterium conjunctum, assembly GCF_042679085.1. Taxonomy (NCBI): domain Bacteria; kingdom Pseudomonadati; phylum Pseudomonadota; class Alphaproteobacteria; order Caulobacterales; family Caulobacteraceae; genus Phenylobacterium; species Phenylobacterium conjunctum. The sequence continues at coordinate 6,341 of NZ_JBHTLQ010000083.1, forward strand.
CTTGGCCCGGCCATCGCCTATGGCGGCTGGCGGGTGCAGCGCGCCGCCCGCCTGGCCGCCCAGGGCCTGAGGGGCCTGGAGGAGCGGGAGGCGCACCTGCAGTCCATCCTGGCCACCGTCCCTGACGGCATGATCGTCATCGACGAGCGCGGCCGCATGTACTCCTTCAGCGCCGCCGCCGAGCGGCTGTTCGGCTGGAAGGCCGAGGAGGTGGTGGGCCGCAATGTCTCCATGCTGATGCCCGCCCCCTACCGCGAGGCCCACGACGGCTATGTCGACCGCTATCTGGTCACCGGTGAGCGGCGGATCATCGGCATCGGCCGGGTGGTGGTGGGCGAGCGCAAGGACGGCTCGACCTTTCCCATGGAGCTGGCGGTGGGCGAGATGCGTTCCGGCGCGCACCGCTACTTCACCGGCTTCGTCCGCGACCTGTCCGAACGCCAGGCCACCGAGCGCCGGCTGCAGGACATGCAGTCCGAGCTGGTCCACGTCTCGCGCCTGACCTCCATGGGCGAGATGGCCTCGGCCCTGGCCCACGAACTGAACCAGCCGCTCTCGGCCATCGCCAACTACATGAAGGGCTCCGTGCGCCTTCTGGAGGCGCCGACCCCGGACCGGGAGAAGATCAAGGGCGCGCTCAACAACGCCAACGAGCAGGCCCTGCGCGCCGGCCAGATCATCCGGCGCCTGCGCGACTTCGTGGCCAAGGGCGAGGCCGACCGCCGCATCGAGAACCTGCACAAGCTGATCGAGGAAGCCGGCGCCCTGGCCATGGTCGGGGCCAAGGAGTTCGGGGTGCGCCTGGCCTTCCGGCTCGATCCCACCGTCGGCGAGGTGCTGGTCGACAAGGTCCAGATCCAGCAGGTCGTCCTGAACCTGATGCGCAACTCCATCGACGCCATGCAGGACAGCGCCCGCCGCAGCCTCGACGTCTCCACCCGCCCCCTGCCCGACGACATGGTCGAGATTTCGGTGGCCGATTCCGGCCCTGGCGTGAGCCCCGAGGTGGCCGACAAGCTGTTCCAGCCCTTCATCACCACCAAGAGCGCCGGGATGGGCGTGGGCCTGTCCATCTGCCGCACCATCGTCGAGGCCCACGGCGGCAAGATCTGGGTCGAGCCCAACCCTGGCGGCGGGGCGGTGTTCCGCTTTACCCTGCGCGCCATACCCAAGGAGGCTTACGCGCCCGATGAGTGACGTGGTGCATGTGATCGACGACGACGAGGCGATGCGCGAGTCCCTGGACTTCCTGCTGGACGCCTCGGGCTTCCGCCCGCGCACCTACGCCGCGGCCGCGGACTTCCTGGCTGTAGCCGACACCGCCGAGCCCGGCTGCATCGTCACCGACATCCGCATGCCGGGCATGAACGGCCTGGAGCTCGTGGGTGAACTTCGCGCGCGGGGCAACTCCCTGCCCATCGTGGTCATCACCGGCCACGGCGACGTGCCGCTGGCGGTCGAGGCCATGAAGGCCGGCGTCGCTGATTTCCTGGAAAAGCCGTTCAGCGACGACGTGCTGCTGGCCACCATCCGGCGCTGTCTGGACGGCCTGGCCCAGAGCGAATCCCACCTGGCCGAGGCCAAGCGGATCAACGAGATCCTGGACCAGCTGTCGCCGCGCGAGCGCGACGTGCTCAAGGGCGTTGTGGCCGGCAAGCCGAACAAGGTCATCGCCCACGAGCTGGGGATCAGCCCGCGCACGGTCGAGGTCTACCGCGCCAACGTCATGACCAAGACCCGGGCCAACGCCGTCTCGGACCTGGTCCGCATGGCCATGGTCGTCGGCCTCTGAGCGATTTGCGCTGAATCAAAGCGGCCCGCCGGGGCTCCTGGCAGGGTCGGCGCCAAATGTCTGCGACGCTCACCATCCTGGCTGATCCGCGCCCGCGCGTCCTGCTCGTGGACGACGATCCGGCGCTGCGCATGTCGCTGGAGTTTTCCCTGGACCTGGAAGGGTTCGAGGTGGTCGCCATGGAGAGCGGCGAGGCCCTGCTGCGGCTCGGGGACCTGCCCCACACCGGCGCCTGCCTGGTGCTGGACCAGAACCTGCCGGGCGTGACCGGGGTCGAGACCCTGCGCCAGCTTCGCAGCCGCGGCGTCGGCCTGCCGGCCCTGCTGATCACCAGCAATCCGCCCCCGGCGGTGCGCGAAGCCGCGAAGCGGGTCGAGGCCCGGATCGTGGAAAAGCCCCTGCTGGGCGACACCCTGACGGCCCACATCACCGCCGCCATCGCCGCGGAGTAAGGGGGCCGCCTTAACGGCCGCCCCCCGATCGTCCTGACTTGAGGTCGTCCCGGCCTCAGATCGCCTTCGAATGCCGGCCCGCCTCGGGCTCGAAATAGGCGTCGAACACCGCGCACACCGACCGCACCAGCAGCCGGCCAAGCTCGGTGATCTGCACGCATGCGCCGTCCAGGCGGACCAGGCCGTCATCCTCGAAGTCGCGCAGCCGGCGCAGGGCCGGGGCCAGGACCTCGACCTCGCGGCCGTGCCGGGCGCACAGCTCGGAGAGGTCGGCCTTCAGGTCGCACATCAACCGCTCGATGATCTCGCCGCGGAACCGGTCCTCGTCGCTCAAGGCCACGCCCCGGGCCGTGGCCAGGCGCCCCTCGGCGATCGCCTTGCGCCAGGGCAGCTCCTGGGCGGCGTTCTGCACGAAGCCTTGCGGCAGGAAGCCGATGGCCGAGGCGCCGACCCCGATCAGGGCGCCGGCGTCATCGGTCGTATAGCCCTGGAAGTTCCGGTGCAGCCGGCCCTCGGCCAGGGCGATGGCCAGCTCGTCTCCCGGCAGGGCGAAGTGGTCGAGGCCGATCCGAACATAGCCGGCCGCGATCAGGCGTTCAGCCGCAGCCTCGCTCTGGTCCAGCCGCTCCATCGGCCCCGGCAGGGCCGCCTCGTCGATCAGCTGCTGGTGGGCCTTCATCCACGGTACGTGCGCATAGCCGAACAGGGCCAGGCGCTCGGGCCGCAGGCCGATGATCCGGTCCAGGGTCTCGACCATGTTGATCGAGGTCTGGTGCGGCAGGCCATACATCAGGTCGATGTTCACCGAGCCGACGTCCACCTCGCGCAGCCAGGAGACGCAGCGGGCCACCTCCTCGTAGCTCTCCTTGCGGTTCACCGCCGCCTGCACCTGGGGCGACAGGCTCTGCACCCCCAGGCTGGCGCGGTTCAACCCGTGACGGCCGGCGGCCTGCACCCAGTCGCGGGTCAGGGTGGCGGGGTCCAGTTCGGCGGCGACCTCGGCGTCGTCGCGCAGGGCGAAGGTCTCGGCGATGGCCCCGAACAGGATCTCCATATCGTCCGGCGACAGCATGTTGGGCGTGCCGCCGCCCAGGTGCACCGCCTTGGCCGGCCGGGTCGCGCCCAGGGCCTTGCGCACCAGGCCCAGTTCCTCGACCAGCAACTTGGCGTATTCGGAGACCGGCTCGTGCCGGTTCACCGCCCGGGTGCTGCAGCCGCAGAACCAGCAGAGCCGGCCGCAGAACGGGATGTGGGCATAGACCGACACCGCCTCATCCGCCGGCAGGGCCGCCAGCCAGGCCTCATAGGTGGCGACATCCACGCCGGGATTGAACTGCACGGCGGTGGGATAGCTGGTGTAGCGCGGCGCGCGGCCGTCATACTTCTCGACCAGGGCCATCAGGTCCGGACGGGTCACCTGCGGCGGATGCGCGGCGTACATGGGGAAAGCTCCAGATTGGCGTCTGGAGCCTTAGTGGCGCCGGCGGGCGCGCAGTGCGGTGATTCAGATCAAAAGCCATGCTGCGCAAGGCTGTCATCCCGGTTTCCCCGCAAGGGGAAGGCCGGGACCCATAGACACCGATCTATCAGGAAAACCCGCGCGTCTGGGTCCCGGACAAGCGCTGCGCGCTTTCCGGGATGACACCATCGTTACAGCGGCCCGTCGTCCTGGTCAGTCGTCAGGATCCGCGCGGCGTCGCCCTGCGGGTCCTCGTACTGGCCGCTGCGCATGGTCCACCAGAAGGCGCCCAGCCCGACCAGGGCCAGGAAGATCGACATGGGGGCGAGCATCAGGAAGATGTTCATGCGCCTCGGCCTCCGATCCGCATCCGCAGGGCGTTCAAGGTGACCACCAGGGACGAGCCCGACATCGCCAACGCCGCGACGAAGGGGTTGATCAGTCCCAGCATGGCCGCCGGCGCGGCGATCATATTGTACAGGGCGGCGAACCCGAAGTTCTCCAGCGCCCGGGCGCGCGCCTGGGTGGCGGTCTCCAGGGCGGCGGTGACGGCGGACAGGCCCTCGCCGGAGAACACCAGGTCCGCGGCGTTCTGGCTGGCGCTCAGCGCCGAGCCCGGCGCCATGGCGGCATGGGCCTTGGCCAGGGCCGCAGCGTCGTTCAGGCCGTCACCGACCATCAGCACCTTGCGGCCCCGCGCCTGCAGCCGCTCCACAGCCTCGGCCTTGTCGGAGGGCGACAGGGCCGCGCGCCAGTCCTCGACCCCCAGGGCCTTGGCGACGGCCGCCACCGGCCCCGGCAGGTCGCCGGAGAGGATCTCCACCCCCAGGCCGCGGGCCTTCAAGGCGGCGATGGTCGCCGCCGCGTCGGGACGCAGGCTGTCGGAGAAGCGGAAGCGGACCTTGGTGTCGCCGACGAAGCCGAACCAGATCTCGGTCTCGCCGCCTTGGCCCTCGCCGACGCCGACAAAGGCGGCCCGGCCCAGGCGGGCGCGGCGGCCGTCGATCCAGCCTTCAACGCCCTGGCCGGAGGTCTCGGTGACCTCGGTGGCCAAGGGGCAGGGGCCGGCCTCGGCCGCCAGGGC
>NZ_JBHTLQ010000084.1:0-10669 GCF_042679085.1 Phenylobacterium conjunctum
CTGATCCACGCGCTGTACGCCGCGTAAGCGACGGCGACGCGGCCGGCGCCGCTCGCCATCGGTTTTTGCACAGCCTGCCCCGCAACGCCCCCCGAGGGATTGGGCCGGCCTGCGGCGGCCGAAGGCGGAGGGAGGCGGCCTTGGGGCGACCCTTGTGGGGCAAAGGAGGATCGACCCATGTCCTTGAAACCCATCGTCCAGGCCCTGGGCGGCGATCTCTACGATCGCGGCCTTCGGGCGAATATCCCGGCGCCCGGCCATAGCGCCGCTGACCGTTCGGTCTCGCTGCTGCTGCGGGAAGGCCGGGTGATCGTCCACACCTTCGGCGACGGCGACTGGAAGGATGTGCTGGACTATCTGCGCGGCGAGGGCCTGGTCGATGCGCACAATGCGCCGACCAGTCTCTCGCAGGCGCGTCGCGCCCAAGCTTCCGGGCCCGCGACTGGGCTGGAGCGCCGTCTGGCGGCGTTACGGATCTGGGAGGGTGGGCGGCCGCTCGCCGGCACCTTATCGGCGCGGCACTGCGCGCTGCGCGGGGTCAGCCGTCCCCTCCCCGGCCCCAACGTGCTGCGCCATGGCGGCGAGACGCCGGTGTCGGCCTATGCCGCGTCGCGCCATCATCGACCGGCCCTGCTGGCGGCGATCACCGATGAGGACGGGGCCTTCACGGCCGTTGAGGTCACCTATCTGGCGCCCAACGCCCGTCGGGCGATGGACCTGCGGCTCAGCCGCAAGACGGTCGGGCCCTCGCCGGCCCGGTGCGCGGTGCGCATCGATGCGGCCGCGCCGCATATGCTGGTGGCCGAGGGCCTGTTCACCACCCTGTCGGCCAGCGCGCGCTTCGCCCTGCCGGCCTGGGCGCTGATGTCGACGCGCAACCTGCGCCACTGGCGGCCGCCGGAGGGTGTGCGCGAGGTGCTCATCGCCGCCGATCGCGGGGCCGACGGCGAGGCCTCGGCCGAGCAGCTGCGCGCGGGCCTGGCCGCCGCCGGTTTGAAGGCGCGGGTCGCCCTGCCGCCGGAGGGCTTTGGGGACTGGAACGAGGCGGAGGCCGCGGGCCTGCTGGATCCGGTCCTGAGCTGAGCCGCCAAAGGAGAGAGGAAGGGATCGGGCGGGTGCGCCCAGGGGCAGGATGTCCCTCGCCCAGGCGCGAGGAGCTAGACCCCGATGACCGATCAATCCCCTACCTCGCCGGTCGCCATGAGCCGCATCCAGGTGCGCCTCGGCGACCTTGGCCTCGCGAAGGAAAACCTTCGCTTCCATGAGCCGGCCGATGACGGCGTGCCGCAGCTGGCCGACACCCTGCTGGCCGCCGGCGTGGTCATCCCGCCGATCGTGCGTCCGGGGCGCAAGGGCGAGGCCCTGTTCATGGCGCTCGATGGCCGTCGCCGGCGCTTTGGCCTGATCCTGCTGCGCGAGCGCGGCGAGATCGGTGACGACTACCTGATCGACTGCCTGCTGGCCGAGACCCCGGCCCAACAGGCGGCCGCCATCGTGCTGCCGAACACCGAGCATGCGCCGGTCCACATCGCCGATGTGATCACTGCCATCGGCAAGCTGCGCAAAGCCAAGATGGACACCCAGGCGATCTCGACCGCGCTCGGCTACGCCGAGCTGGAGATCAAGCGACTGGAGGCCCTGGCCGCCGTCCACCCGACGGTCCTGAAGGCGCTGCGCCAAGGCCGGCTGACCCTGAAGCAGGTTCGGCTGTTCGCGCGCCTGCCCGACAAGAAGCAGCAGGCCGAGATCGCCCAGACCGCGCTCGATGGCTACTTCCAGGACTATCAGCTGCGCGCTGTCGTCGAGCACGACCGCGCGACGGTCGAGGACGACCGGTTCACCCTGGTCGGCATGGACCGTTACCTGGCCGCCGGCGGCCGGGTGGCCTCGGACCTGTTCGGCGAATATCCCGACTTCCTCCTCGATCCGGAGGTGCTGCAGGGCGCCTGGCGCGAGCGCGTGCAGCCGATCGTCGATCATCTGAAGGCCGAAGGGCTCGCTGTCTTTGTCGCGCGGGAAGCGGGCTACAGCGCCCCGGACGGGTTCTTCCGGCTGGCCCACGTCTGGGAGCGCGACCTCGACGAGGCTCAGAAGACGGCGCTGTCGGACGCCCGCTATGCGGTGACCCAGCTTGAGAGCGCCCTGCAGGATCTCGATCCGTCGGTCGATGACGCGCCGGCCCAACTCGCGCCGCTGGTCAGCGCCTATGGCGTGACGGCGGGGGCAGTTCTCACGCGAAGCAAGATCGGCGCGGTGCTGCTCACCCCGTCCGACGGGCACGGGGTGGCGGCGACCTTCTACTCTGTCCCGCTGCCGATCGAGAATCTGCCGGAGGGGGACGACAGCGACGACGAGGCGGTCACGGTTGGCGGCCGCCCCGGCGTCGTCACCAACGACGTCGAAGTGCCGCGGGCCGATGTGGAGGTCGAGGGCGCCAGTCACGTCCTGCACGAGACCCGCACGGACGTGGCCACCCGCGGTCTGATCCGAGATCTGGCCGATGATCCCAGCGCCGCCCTGACCGTGTTGATCGCCCAGCTCTTCAAACAACTGGCCCTGCACTCTAGCGGGGGCCTGGAGGGGTCGGCCTCGTAGATCTCCGCCACCCGCTATCAACGCGGGACCCAGGCGCCGCTCGCCGCTCTCGACGGAGAGGTGCGTGGCCGCCTGGACGCGCGGCGTGAGGCCTACCGCGCCTCGGGTCTGCGGCCGATCACCTGGGTCGAGACTCTGCCGCATGGGGAGAAGATGGCCCTGATGGCGGAGCTGACCGCGATCTCGCTCAACATGCGCGAGGCCCGCACCAGCCTGCTGCGCCATGGGGCCCGGGCCGAGGCGGCCGAGATCGCCGCCCTGTGCGGCGCGGACATCTCCACGCACTGGACGCCGGACGAGGCCTATCTGGCGGTCCACTCGAAAGCCCAGTTGCTCGTCCTGCTCGAAGAGCTGGGGGTGGAGGACGACCGCGCCAAGACCCTGAAGAAGGACGCCCTGGCGAGCTTTGTCGCCGAGGCGGCGGCCGAACGGCAGTGGGCCCCGGCGGTGCTCTCATGGGACCGTCCGGCGGCGCTTGGCGACGACGACGGCGAAGCGGACGGCGGGGCCGAAGAGGTCGCGGCCGAACCCGAGGCGGGTGATCGCGAGGCGCAAGACGAGGCTGAGCCCGAAGCGGTCGCCGAGGCCCTCGCGGCCTGATCCAGCGGAGCCCTCGTCTGACCGGCGGGGGCTCTTGCTGTGCCGGCCAAAGGGTCAAGGAAGGGAGGCGGACGGGCGAGCCCGTCGGGACTGGAGGGAGGCGCCCTCCGCCGCGGGTGAACGGATCCCCGTCATGAACGCCATGCTTCCCCTCTTCGCGACCGCTGGAGCGGCCGACCCCGCGTCGCACAAGGCCGCCAACATTCTGGCCGCCGCTCGCGCCCTGACCCCGCAGCTCAATCGATCCCGCACGCTCGATCGGCGGCTGGTGGCGGGGGTCATGACCACCACCTTCGGCGGCTCGGACGCGGACGGCGCGTGGATCTGGCGCGACGCCTATGACGCGGTCGAGGCGGCTCTGGTGCTGCAGCTGCGCCGGTTGTCGCCGCAGATCAGCCGGCTGGAAGATGCGCCCGCCGAGATCTGCGCCCTGCTGGCCAATCTCGCTGAGCTTGGCCTCACTCACACGCGGCGCAGTGAAGAGCAGGTCGCGCTCGACCAGTTCTCGACCCCGCCGCAGCTCGGCGCCCTGGCGGTGCTGGCCGCACAAATCCGCCCCGGCGACCAGGTCCTTGAACCCTCCGCCGGCACAGGCCTTCTGGCCGTGCTGGCCGAAGCCTGTGGGGCCAACCTAACCCTCAATGAGATCGCCGATCAGCGCGGCGCGATCCTGGAGGGCCTCTTTCCGCTCGCCGCGCGCAGCGCCCATGACGCCCGGCATCTGAAGGACATCCTGCCGGCGTCCGGCAGCTTCCATGCCGTTGTCGCCAACCCGCCGTTCCAGATTTTGGAGGAACACCTGCACGCGGCGCTGGACACCCTGGCCGAAGGCGGCAGGCTGTCGGCCATCGTGCCGACGCGCCTCTTCGAGGACGCCCCGGTCCTGCGCCGGCTGGCGGCGCGGGGACCGATTGTACTCCGGCTGGCCTTTCCGCCACGCGCCTACGCCAAGCACGGGACTTCAGTGGAGACGGGCCTCCTGGTCATTGACCGCGGCCAGGCGGGCCAACCATCGCCGGTGATCGCGGCGGAGAGCCTGGCGGACGCGGCCCGGGCGGCGGGCGCTGTTGCGGCTCGGCCAAGTGCGCAACCGCGCCAGTTCCGGGCCGTCTCGAATGTCGCCATCCTCGCGCCGCGGGCGCGTGCCTTGGCGACGCCGTCGAACCGGCTGGCCTTCCTCGCGACCACGGCGCCCGTCGCCTATGAGACCCGGGCCTGGTCGGGCGAAGGCCACGATGTGGGCCTCTATCAGGCCTACCGGCTCGGTCGGATCGGCTTCGCCCAGAGCCGCCCTCACCCCTCCCCGCTCGTGGAATCCGGGCCGATGGCGTCCGTGGCGCCGCCGGCCCCGACCTATCGGCCGGTCCTGCCCGGCAAGATCGTGGACGCGGGTTTGATCTCCGACGCGCAGCTGGAGACGGTGATCTACGCCGGCGAAGCCCACGCCAACCTGTTGCCGGGCCGCTGGCGGCTCGGCGAAGCGCCGCACCAGGTGCTGCTGGTCGGCGACGACACGCCCGACGCGGTTAGTTTCCGGCGGGGCTTTTTCCTCGGTGACGGCACCGGCTGCGGCAAGGGCCGTCAGATAGCCGGCGTCATCGCTGACAACCTCGCCCAGGGGCGAACCCGGGCGGTCTGGCTGTCAAAGAACGATGCCCTTCTGGAAGACGCGCGGCGCGACTGGGGCGCGATCGGCGGCGCGGCCAGCGATCTGACCCCGCAATCGGCCTGGAAGCAGGCGGACGCCATCCGCCTCGATCGCGGCATCCTTTTCACGACCTACGCCACCTTGCGCCAACCGGCGCGGGGCGACCGGCCGTCTCGCCTCGATCAGATCGTGGCCTGGCTGGGCGCCGATTTTGATGGCGTGATCGTCTTCGACGAGGCCCACGCCATGGCCAACGCCGCCGGCGGGGCCAAGGGCGCGCGGGGGCCGAAGAAGGCCTCGCAACAGGGCATGGCGGGCCTCGCCTTGCAGAACCGCCTGCCCAATGCCCGCATCCTCTATGTCTCGGCGACGGGGGCGACGACCCCGGAGAACCTGGCCTACGCCGCCCGCCTGGGCCTGTGGGGCGGGCCAGATGCGCCGTTCCCGACGCGCGAGGCCTTCATGGACGCCGTCGAGACCGGCGGCGTCGCGGTAATGGAGCTGATCGCCCGGGAACTGAAGGCCATGGGGCTCTACATCGCCCGCTCCCTGTCGTTCGACGGCGTGGAGTATGACGCCCTGCGCCATCCGCTCAGCGCCGAGGACATCGGCATTTGGGACGCCTGGGCCGACGCCTACCAGCTGATCCACCACAATCTGCGCGCCGCGCTGGATGCGGTCGGGGTCACCGAAGAGGGCAAGCCCAAGAGCGGCCAAGCGGCTTCGGCCGTGATGTCGGCCTTCGAGGGCTCCAAGCTGCGCTTCTTTGGGCACCTGCTGGCGGGCCTAAAAGCGCCTTCCCTCGTGGCGTCTATCCGCCAGGACCTGGCGGCAGGCCGCTCGGCCATCGTCCAGGTGGTCTCGACCAATGAGGCGGTGATGGAGCGACGCCTCGCCGAGATCCCGCCGGAGGAATGGAACAACCTCGCCGTCGATCTGACGCCCAAGGATCAGGTGCTCGACTACCTGATGGGCGCCTTCCCGATCATGGCGATGGACGCGGTCGAGGACGACGACGGCAATGTCACCATGGTTCCGGTGATGGTCGATGGCGCGCCCGTCGTCAGCCAGGCGGCCCTGAGCCTGCGCGACGAGCTGGTCACCCACCTGGCCTGCCTGCCGGCCGTGCCCGGCGTGCTGGATGCGGTGCTCGAGGCGCTCGGTACCGAACAGGTCGCCGAGATTACCGGGCGCAGCCGCCGGGTGATCCGCCGCGACGGCCGCCGCGTGGTGGAGCGGCGCAGCGCCTCGGCCGCCAAGGCCGAGACCGACGCCTTCATGAGCGGCAAGAAGCGCGTCCTGGTGTTCTCCGACGCCGGCGGGACGGGGCGCAGCTATCACGCCGATCTTGGCGTGGCCAACCAGCAGCGGCGCGTCCACTATTTGGTCGAGCCGGGCTGGCGGGCCGATGCGGCGATCCAGGGCCTGGGGCGCTCGCATCGCACCAATCAGGCTGTCGCGCCGCTGTTTCGGCCGGTGACCACGGACATCCACGGCGAGAAGCGCTTCCTGTCGACCATCGCCCGGCGCCTCGACAGCTTGGGCGCCCTGACCCGGGGCGAGCGGCGGACGGCCGGCAATGGGCTCTTCCGCGCCGAGGACAACCTTGAGAGCCCTTGGGCCCACCGTGCGCTGCAGGCCTTCTACATCGCGCTGCACTTCGGCAACGTCGAGGCGATGGACCGGGAGACATTCGAGGCCAAGACCGGCCTACGGTTGCTCGATGGTGATGGCGAGCTGCGATCGACCGACGACATGCCGCCGATGAATACCTTCCTCAATCGGCTGCTGGCCTTGCGGATCGCCGATCAGAACAGCCTTTTTGCAGCCTTCGACGAGATCCTGGCCAGCATCCTGGAGCGGGCGTCGGCGTCGGGCGCCTTGGACCGGGGCATGGAGGACGTCGTGGCCGACGACCTCTTGGTGCTCGACGAGGAGGTCATCCGCACCGACGCGGTGACGGGGGCCGAGACCCGGCTGCTTAGCGTCCAGGTGCGCACCGCCCGGTCCCTGCTGAGCGCCGAAGCGGCTTTGGCGGAAGCCAACCCGGACGCACGGGTGTTCGCGGTCAACAGCAAGTCTGGCCGCGCCGCCCTGGTCATCCAGGGGCTCACGACCACCAATGATGACGACCGCCTGGTCCCGGCGGTGCGTTTGATCCGGCCAGAGAAACGCAGCGTCGCGCCGCTGAAGGTCTATGAGGAGTCGGCTTGGGAAGCGGCGGATGAGGCGGCCTGGCGCGCGGCCTGGGACGCCGAGCTGGCGGCGGCCGACCCGTGGGTGACCCGCGAGCTCGTGCTGGTCACCGGCCTGTTGCTGCCGATCTGGAGCAACCTGCCCGACAAGCGCACGTCCGTGCGCCGGCTCAAGGCTCCGGACGGGCGCCGTTGGCTGGGCCGCCTGCTCGATCCCGCGCAGGTCACCCCGCTGAAGATCGCCTTGGGCCTGACCGATACCGCCAGCGCGGTCGGCGACGGCGCCTCGGCCGTCCGCCTTGTGTTGAGCGAGGGCGCCTCCGTCGCCTTGAGCGGCGACCTTTGGTTGCGTCGCGCCAAGGTGATGGATCGACAGCGGCTGGAGATCGTCGGCGCGGGGGCCCAACGCACCAGCTTCGTGGCGCTCGGCTGCTTCGTCGAGATCATCGCCTACACCCCGCGCGTCTTCGTGCCGACCGATCGGCCGGAGGTGCTGAGCGCCATCCTTGAGCGCTGGCCAGCGCAGACCATTCTGCCGGCCGCGGCCTGACGGATCGGGGCCGCTGATCGGGAGCCGCCGGTGATGAGCCGGCGGCTCTTTTTGCTTCGGCGGCCTGGTCGGCAAAGGGTTGGAGGAAGGGACGGAGCGGGCAAGCGCTCCGGGATTGGCCCGGGGCCGGACCGGAGGCTCCCATGTCCAACCCGCTCGACGACCTGATCCAAGACCTCATCGCCCGCATCGAGGCGGGCGTTCCGCCGTGGCGCCAGGCCTGGACGGCCAGCGCCGAACCGAGACTGCCCTTGCGAGCGAACGGCGAGCCGTTCAGCGGCAGCAATGCCTGGCTGCTGGCGTTCGCCGGCGCGTTGCGCGGTTATCGCTCGCCCTACTGGTTCACCTTCCGTCAGGCCTTGGCCATCAACGCCCCAGTCGGCAAGGGCGAGAAGGCCTCCCCAGCCATTCTCTACAAGACCCGCCTGGTGGACGACGCCGCTGACGGATCGGATCAGGTCGGCACCGGCGAGCCCGGGGATCCGCGCGTCCTGCGCTATTTGAAGACCTACGGCGTCTTCAACGCCGAGCAGCTGACGGACTGCCCAAAGGCCTTCCTCGACATCGTCGATCCCGACCCCGCCGCCCGCATCGCCGCGCGCAACGCTGTGCTCGATGCGATTCCGGCGCGGGTGGAACTGGGGGGCGGGACGGCCTGCTATGTGCCGGCGCTCGATCTGATCCGGCTGCCGCACCCCGACGCCTTCGAAAGCTCCGACGACTTCCTGGCGACCAAGGCGCACGAGCAGCTGCACTGGTCGGGCGCGGCGCATCGGCTGGATCGCACGTTCGGCAAGCGCTTCGGCGATGAGGCCTACGCCTTTGAGGAACTGGTCGCCGAGATCGGTGCGGCGGCGCTCGGCCTGCGCATCGGGCTCGCACCGCAGCTGCTTGATAGCCATGCCGCCTATCTCGGCCATTGGGCGAAGATCCTGCGGCATCGCCCATCTGCCCTGCTGGAAGCCTCCGGTCACGCTCAGCGGGCCGTCGACTATCTACTGGCGTTCAGCGCCCAAGACGCGGTCACCGACCTGGCCGCCTGACGCCGTCCTTTCTTTCATCATCACTGCAAGGAGACCGCCATGGGCTGGCTCTACATGCGCTCGCTTGCGGGGTATGCGACCCCGAAAGCCTATCTCGACGCCCAATTCACCTATGACCGCGACACCGGCTGCTCTCGGGTGCTCGCCTCAAGCCTTGTCGGTCGGCGCACCTACTACGCCGCCGTCGAATGGATCACCGCCGCGTCCGGGGCGCGGGAGGTCTGGGGCCTTGTTTGCCTCGTGCGTCATAACCCGCGCGACCGTGAGGGCCTGGTGTTCGGCTACAAGGACATGTCGGAATCCATGGGGCCGTGCGAGTCCGAGTGTCCCGCGCGAATTCTCAACCTGCTGACGGCGACCGAAAACACTTACGCCCTGGACTGGCGGGCGCGTTGCCGGTCGAATCTTGCCCTGAAAGCTCGGCGCGCCGCCAAGCCGACACCCAAACCCGGCGATGTCGTGGTGCTGGCCGAACCGCTCCAGTTTCGAGACGGGCGGACGTTTTCCCGCTTCGAGGCGGTCGCTTGGCCCGGACGCCGCCGTGGCAGGCTCGTCTTTCGCAGCGAGCTGGGCGGCCTCTACCGCATCCCCAAGCTGAAGGACCGCGTCTACCTCATCGAGGGTAAGGCCAGCCGAACCCGGGACTGAGCTTGGGCGGAGGCGCGCGGGGACGCGGACGGGGCGAGACGCCGTGGCGGTCAAGGGTCCTGTCGTCGGTCCTGTGGTCCTTTAAGTCCTCTGGCTCTTGAGACCTCGCCACCGTCTGGAGCCGCCCACAAGGGACGCTCCGCTCAAAGCCCTTGTGGGCGTCCCCAGCCGTCGGCGCGGGGCGGTCGTCGAGCCGACGGGCTCAAAACCCCACTCCGACAAGGACCCCCATCATGCCCTCCCCTGCCTTCTCACCCCTCACCGGTCATCTGACCCACTTCGAAGCCCAGGCTTTATCCTTGGACGATCCGCGGCCCCATCCTCACGAGGATGCCTTGATGCAGCTCGGCCATGCCGTGTTGACCGAGACCCTCGATGTCTTTGGCGACACCGCCCTCGAGGACTTCCAGACCATCATCTGTGAGACCCTCATCGGGGCGTTTCATTCCGCCGCCCAGCGCATCGAACGCGATGCGGATCGGGCCAGGGATGAGCTCAACCGCCTGAGCCGGGATTTCGACGGCTCGGAAATCGCCGACAGCGAGATGCAGGACGCGACCCGCAAGGCCCGCGCCGCCGATGTCGCCTGCCTGGCCTTGGAGTTCGTGCGCGACGCGGCCGCCGCGAGCTACACCACGGCGACCGGCGAGGTCTGGTCCCCCTGGAAAGGCCATGTGAAGGCCTCGCGCCTGACCGCCGCCCAGATCGAGGCGAAGGACGCCCTGCGCACAGCCAAGGCCCGCAAACACGCCGCCACCGACCCCGGCGCCACCATCGTCGCCTTCCGCGCCGCGCCGCAGGCCGACACCGAGGACGATGCGCACCGCATCTTCGACGCCCTGAACTGGGCGCAGGCCCAGTGGCCGGACATGGCCCTGGCGACCACGGGCGCTAAGGGCGGGGAGAAGATCGCCATCAAGTGGGCCAAACAGAAGGCCGTCACCCTGGTGTTGGCCAAGGCCGATTTCGACAAGAACGGCAGAGCTGCCCCCTTCCGGGCCAACGATGAGCTGATCGCGCTGGAGCCGGTCTGCGTCCTGACCCTGGCCAACACCCTTAACGGGACGCGGGCGGCGTCCCTGCAGCCGTTTGGACCCGCTCTCAACCTCGGCCAGAAGGCGGCCGAGAAGGGGATTCGTCATCTGGCGGTCAAGGCGAGATAGAAGGGTTGTGGGCGGCGCCGTCATCGGCGCCGCCCACCTCAGTGCTAGACGTCGTAGGCGCCTGCCCCTTCGGCCGCCTCCGGCGCCGGGTCGGCGCCGGGATCACCGTCCTGGGCGGCGTGGGCTTGAACAAGCAAGGCGCGTTCGACGATGGCGGCCGCGAAGGCCTCGGCGCCTTGGGCGCCGGCCGGCATGGCCGCCACTTCGGACGCCGCCTGCGCCGCCTC
>NZ_JBHTLQ010000085.1:0-10405 GCF_042679085.1 Phenylobacterium conjunctum
TGCCCAGCCGCGTCGGCTCGCCATCCTGGTCGACAACCGCGGCCACGGCCCAGGCCCGCCCTGTCCGCTCGCCCGGCTGCCGCCGCCCCAGCTCAACCTGGGCCGCGCCGCGCAGGCCCCGCCCGGGCGTAAGCAGGCTGAGCGCCTCGAGCAGGTTGGTCTTACCGGCCCCGTTCGGCCCTACCAGCCATACCGGCGCCCCCGACAGGGCGATCTCGGCCCGCTCATAGGAGCGGAAATCCGTCAGGGTCAGATGGGTGATCGCCGTGCGCACGCGCGGTGTTTAGCGGGTTTCGCCCAACAGGTCGAAGGCCGAGGCGGAAGGTTCAAAGACCGATGTAATATCCTTGCCTTGGCGGACGATGCGCCCGCAACTGGCGGCCTCGTTTCCGGAGTCCGCCCTTGCGCAAGATGCTGCTCCTGGCCGCCGTGGCCAGCCTCGCCCTGCCCGCCTACGCCTCAGCCGCGCCGATGGCGGACGCCGCGGCCATCACCACGCCCAAGCAGGCCCTGGGCCATGACCTGGGCGAGGACTATTTCCTGGCCAGCTATCGCCAGCTGCAGACCTATTGGAAGTCCCTCGACGCCCAGTCCGATCGCGCCCAGCTGGTCGAGATCGGCAAGACCTCTGAAGGCCGGCCCCAGTACATGATGGTGGTCTCCTCGCCGGAGAACCTGAAGGCCCTGGACCGCTATCGCGACATCGCCGCCAAGCTCGCCAAGGGCGAGGTCTCGGAAGCCGAGGCCCGCAAGCTGGCCGGCGAAGGCAAGGCCGTGGTCTGGATCGACGGCGGCCTGCATGCGTCGGAGGTCGAACCCGCCCAGGCGCTGATGCTGGCGGTCTACAGGGCCGTCACCGACAACGACGCCGAGTGGCTGCGGATCCTGGACGACACCGTCATCCTGTTCGCCCAGGTCAACCCCGACGGCCAGGACCTGCTAGCCGACTGGTACATGCGCAATCCCGACCCGAAGCAGCGGGTCGCGGGCGCCTCGACCATCCCTGATCCGCGCGCCCAGACCCCGCAGCTGTACCACAAGTACATCGGCCACGATAACAACCGCGACTTCTACATGTCGGCCCAGGCCGAGAGCACCAACATCAACAAGGTGCTGTTTCGTCAGTGGTTTCCGCAGATCGTCTACAACCACCACCAGACCGGCCCGACCGGCTCGGTGGTGTTCATGCCGCCCTTCCGCGACCCCTTCAACTACAACTACGACCCGCTGATCATGACCGAGCTCAGCGAGGCGGGCGCGGCCATGCACAGCCGCCTGGTGGCCGAGGGCAAGCCCGGCTCGACCATGCGCAGCGGGGCGACCTATTCCACCTGGTTCAACGGGTCGTTGCGGACCATCTCCTACTTCCACAACGCCATCGGCATCCTGACCGAGATCATCGGCAACCCGACGCCCATGCCCCTGCCCCTGGTGGCCAGGAACCAACTCCCCCGCAACGACCTGCCCTCCCCGGTCGCGCCCCAGACCTGGCATCTCTCCCAGTCCATCGACTATTCGCTGTCGATGAACCGCAGCCTGCTGGACTACGCCAGCCGCAACCGGGAGCGCCTGCTGTTCAACATCTGGAAGATGGGCGCGAACCAGATCGAGGCCGGGTCCAAGGACAGCTGGACCATCACCAGCCATGACATCGAGCGCCTGGAAGTCGCGGCCAAGGGCAAGCCCACCCCGCCGCAGGGCGGCATTGATCCGGCCCTCTACGCCCAGGTGCTGCGCGATCCGGCCAAGCGCGATGCGCGGGCCTATGTGATCCCCGCCGACCAGGCCGACTTCCCCACGGCGGTGAAGTTCCTGAACGCCCTGATCAAGACCGGTGTCACCGTCCAGAAGGCGAACGCGCCCTTCACCGCCGGCGGCAAGACCTATCCGGCCGGGTCCTTCGTGGTGCTGACGGCCCAGGCCTACCGGCCCCAGGTGCTCGACATGTTCGAACCCCAGGACCACCCGCAGGACTTTGAGTATCCGGGCGGCCCGCCGGTTAGGCCCTATGACACCACCGGCTACACCCTCGCCTTCCAGATGGGGGTGACGTTCGACCGGGTGCTCGAGGGCGTCTCCGGCCCGTTCACGCCCATCAGCGACCTGATCGCCCCGCCGCCGGCCAAGGTCTCGGGCTCTGGCGCCGCCGGCTGGCTGGTCAGCCACCGGCTCAACGACAGCTTCATCCTGGCCAACCGCCTGACCAAGGCCGGCCAGAAGGTCTATTGGGTCGACGGCGCCTCGTCGGCTGAGGGCCAGGACCTGGGGACCGGCGCCCTGTGGATCCCGGCCACGCCCAAGGCCAAGGCCATCGTCGAGACCGCCGCGGCCCAACTGGGCGTGCCGGCCTATGCGCAAGGCTCCGCGCCCACGGCCCGTCTGGTCCAGGTGAAGACCCCGCGCGTCGCGCTCGCCGATGTCTATGGCGGCTCCATGCCCTCGGGCTGGACCCGCTGGCTGCTGGAGCAGTTCGAGTTCCCCTACACCGTGGTCTATCCCCAGCGCCTGGACGCCGGAAACCTCGCCAAGGCCTTCGATGTCCTGGTCCTGCCTGAGAGCGTCGGCATCGAGGCCCAAGGGATCGAGCGCCGCCGCCGCGGTCCCGGCCAACCGAAGCCTGAGGATATTCCGGCCAAGTACCGGTCCTGGCTGGGCGCCATCACCGCGGAGACAACCGGCCCGCAGATCGCCGCCTTCCTGAAGGCCGGCGGCGCGGTGGTGGCGGTGGGCGATTCCACCGGCGTCGCCGACATGCTGAAGGTCTCCGTGACCAACCCGCTGACTGAGACCGTCGACGGCAAGGTCAAACCCCTGCCAGGCACGAAGTTCTACATCCCCGGCTCAGTGGTCAGCGCCCGCCTGGACACCCGCGCGCCCCTGGCCTGGGGCATGGCGGCCGACACCCCGATGTTCTTCGATTCCAGTCCCGTGTTCCGCATTGATCCCACGGCCAAGGGCATCAAGCCGATCGGGACCTTCGCCACCAAGACCCCGCTGATGAGCGGCTGGGCCTTCGGCCAGGAGCGGCTGGAGGGAACCACCGCTGTCGTCGACGCCTGCGTCGGCAAGGGTCACCTGTTCCTGATGGGCCCGGAAGTGAACCAGCGCGGCCAGTCCCACGCCGCGTTCAAGCTGCTGTTCAACGGGCTGTATCTGGGGGCCGCGCCGGACGCGAATCCTTGCCAATAGCTCTGTCCCTTCTCCCCTTGTGGGAGAAGGTGGCCTGGCGGAGCCAGGTCGGTTGAGGGGTCTCTCAAACCCCTCCGATCTTGCGAATTCAACAGGAAGCGCCTGCGCGACCCCTCATCCGGCCCTGCGGGCCACCTTCTCCCGCAAGGGGAGAAGGACTCCGTAGATCAAACCCGCAGCGGCATCAGGACGTAGCGCACGTCCGGGTCCGTCGGGTCCAGCACCAGGGCCGGGTCGTTCGGGCCGCCGAAGCGGAATTCGGCCAGTTCGCCGCCGATCTGGTCGGTGACGTCCAGCAGGTAGCGGGCGTTGAAGGACAGTTCGAAGCTCTCGCCGCCGTAGTCAACCTCAAGCTCTTCCACCGCCTGGCCGGCTTCCATGTTGCGGACGGTCAGGATGATGCGGCCGGGCTCGATGGCCATGCGCACCGAGCGGCTCTTCTCGGCCGAGATGGTCGCCACGCGGTCCACGGCCTTCGCGAACAGCTTGTTGTCGACCATCATCACCCGGTCGTTGTCGCGCG
The DNA here is from genome assembly GCF_042679085.1 of Phenylobacterium conjunctum. Classification (NCBI taxonomy): domain Bacteria; kingdom Pseudomonadati; phylum Pseudomonadota; class Alphaproteobacteria; order Caulobacterales; family Caulobacteraceae; genus Phenylobacterium; species Phenylobacterium conjunctum. The sequence continues at coordinate 3,713 of NZ_JBHTLQ010000085.1, forward strand.
GGATCACCCGGACATAGTCGGGGAAGTTGCCGTCGATGACCTTGGAGGTCAGGGCGGCGCCGCCGAACTCGAACCGCACCTTCTGAGCGCTGACCTGCAGGTCGACGGTCTCGCCGGCGTCCTCGAGCAGGCGGCGCGCCTCGCTGACGGTCTTGCGCGGCACGATCACGCCGGGCGCGCCGGCCGAGCCTTCCGGCGCGGCCATCTCGGCCAGGGCCAGACGGTGGCCGTCGGTGGCCACAGCGCGCAGCTTCTGCGAGCCGCCTTCCACCACCGTGTGCAGGTAGAGGCCGTTCAGGTAGTAGCGCGTCTCCTCGGTGGAGATGGCGAAGCGGGTCTTGTCGATCAGGCGGATCAGGTCGCCCACGTCCACGCCGATGCGGCCCGACAGGCCCTCGGACGACATGACCGGGAAGTCGCCCGCCGGCAGCACCGGCAGGTTGAAGCGCGAGCGCCCGGCGGCCACGGTCAGGCGCGGGTCTTCGCCGGTGAAGGACAGGGAGACGTCGGCGCCTTCCGGCAGCTTGCGGACGATCTCATAGAGGGTGTGGGCCGGCGCGGTGATCTGGCCGGGCTGGTCCACCTGGGCCAGGGTCTCGTCGATGATCTCCATGTCGAGATCGGTCGCCGAGAAGGTCAGGCGGTCGCGATCCGCCGACAGCAGCACGTTCGACAGGATGGGGATCGTGTTGCGGCGCTCCACGGCGCTCTGCACATGCCCCAGCGCCTTCAGAAGAGCCGCCCGTTCGATCGTAAGCTTCATGTTCCGGTCCACATCTCCCAGCGCCAGGGCCTCGTCGCCGCCGGCGCCCCCGATTGGAGGGGACTTGAGACTTTAAACATTATCGCAGCGCGGGAAAGAGCCGCAAACCGCCCAGGTGTGGATTCAGCTGTCCTTTTCCAGCACGGCGGCGGCCTGCGCCAACTGCCGGGGCAGGGCGGCGGGGATCAGGGCGCAAAGCTCGGCATGGGCCGCCTGCCAGACCGGCAGGGCCCAGGCCAGCCGGCGCACCCCGGTCTCGGTCAGCCAGGCCAGCTTGCGCCGCCCGTCCGGCTGGGCGATCTCCACCAGCCCCTGGCGGGCCAGAGCCTGCAGGCTGCGGGTCAGGCTGGAGGGGTCAAGACCGGCCCGCCGCGCCAGGGCTCCCAGGCTGTCGTCCTGGGCGCAGGCCAGGTGGGCCATCAGGCTGATCTGGGCTGGCGCCAGGCCGGTGGAGGCCAGCCGCGTCTCCAGAAAGCCATTGATCCGCCGGCTCGCCGTGCGCGCGAATCCCGCCAGGCAATCGCTCGCCACCACCTCCGCGGCGTCGCGCAGCTCAGTGCGCCGGTCCCGGGGCGGAGGAGCTTGCCTGGGCTTGAACATGCGTAAATTGTACATGCAATTATTGCATATGCAAATCGTGACAGAATGCGCCACGGATGGTGGGCTCGTCGCCGGACCTTCAGCACGACCTTATTGACTAAACGGACTTATTTTCCAGAAGGCCCTGGTGTCATCCCGGTTTCGGCGCAGCCGAAGACCGGGACCCATAGACACCGATTTATCCGGAAGACCCCGCGCGTCTGGGTCCCGGACTTCCGCCGCTCCGCGGCTCCATCCGGGATAACACCGAGGGTGAACCCTCTCCCGCAAGCGGGAGAGGGAGCAACGGCTTCTACGCCTTGCGGTCCACCGACGCCCCGGCGTCGTCGCCGCCCTCGGCCGGGGCCTTGGCGTAGGGATTTGTCGCGCCGCTCTCGCCGCCGGCGTCGCCGCCGCCGGAGCCCTTGGCGGCCACCACCACCATGGCCGGGCGCACCAGCCGGCCCAGCAGCTCATAGCCCGGCTGCAGGGTCTGGATCACCGCCCCGCCGGCCACCTCGTCCGAGGGCTGCTCCATCATCGCCTGGTGCTGGTGGGGGTCGAACTTGTCACCCTTCTTCGGCTCAAGCCGCTTCAGGCCGTTGGATTCGAAGGCGGTCAGCAGGGCCTTCTCGGTCATCTCGACGCCCAGGACGAAGTTCTTCACCGCGCTGTCGTCGGACTGCGGCGGGGCCATCAGGGCGCGGCCCAGGGTGTCACCGACGCTCAACAGGTCACGGGCGAACTTCTGGATGGCGTAGGCGCGGGCGTCATTGGCCTCGCGCTCGGCGCGGCGCTTGGTGTTCTCCATGTCGGCCGCGTAGCGCAGCACCTGTTCCTTGAGCGACGCGATCTCGGCGTTCAGCGCCTCCATGTGATCCAGGGCGGCGTCGGCCACGGCGTCGATCTCTTCGGCCGGCGTTTGATCGTCGGACATGTCTTTTACCTCTTAAGCGTTCGTCACCTGGGACAGGACGCGGGCGGTATAGTCCACCAGCGGGATGACCCGGGCATAGTTCAGGCGCGCAGGCCCGATCACCGCGATCGCGCCCAGCACCTTCTGCCGGCCCGTCATATAGGGCGCGGCGATCACAGCGGAACCCGAAAGCGAGAACAGTCGCGTTTCGGCCCCGATATAGATGCGCACGCCCTGGGCTTCACGCACCCCGTCTAGCAGCCCGATCAGCTGTTCCTTTTGCTCCAGATCATCGAACAGCATCCGCACCCGCTCGAGATCGTCCAGGGTCTCTCGGTCGTGCAGCAGGTTGGCGTGGCCCCGCACGATCAGGGCCCGGTCGATGCTGTCGCCGCCGCTCCAGGCGGCCAGGCCATCCTCCACCAGCCGCGCGGCGGTTTCGTTCAGCTGGCGGCGGGCCTGGTCCAGCTCGGCCTTCACCTCGGCGCCCGCCTCGGCCAGGGTGCGGCCGCGCAGGCGGGCGTTGAGAAAGTTCGAGGCCTCTTGCAGGGCGCTGGGGGTGACGCCGGCCGTCAGCCGCATCAGCCGGTTCTCCACCGCCCCGTCTTCGAACACCATCACCGCCAGAGCCTGTTCCGGCGACAGGAAGACGAACTCCACATGCTTGACGCCGGCGTCGCGGGCCGGGGTGACCACGATGCCCGCCCCGCCGGCCAGGCCGGACAACAGGGCGCTGGCCTCAGCCAGGGCCTCGTCAAAAGACCGCGCTCGGCCGGTCAGCCGCGATTCAATGGCCCGGCGCTCCTCCTCGGCCACATCGCCCACCTGCATCAGGCCGTCGACGAACAGCCGCAGGCCGGCATGGGTGGGCAGGCGGCCGGCGCTCACATGCGGCGCGCCCAGGAGACCCAGCTGGGTCAGGTCCTGCATGGTGTTGCGGATCGAGGCCGGGGACAGCTGCACGCCGCCCTTGGACAGGGTGCGCGAGCCCACAGGCTCTCCGGTCTCCAGATAGCTCTCAACCACCCGGCGGAAGATGTCGCGGGCGCGCTCGTCCAGCTCGGTGAGGGACGGGCCCCGGGGCAGCAGCGGACTGGTCACGACGTCAGACCCATGGACGGAAACCTCCTCATCTAGGATAAGCGCGGACCCCGCCGGCGCAAGCGCCGCCCCAAATTCAAGAGACCTGAATGCGCCCGTCCGACCGTACGCCCGACATGCTCCGCGCCGTCACCCTGGAGACCGGGGTGAACCGGTATGCCGAAGGGTCATGCCTGGCCAGCTTTGGCCATACCAAGGTCCTGATCACCGCCAGCGTCGAGGAGCGGGTGCCGGGCTTCATGCGCGGCCGGGGCGTGGGCTGGGTCACGGCCGAGTACGGCATGCTGCCCCGCGCCACCCACACCCGCGGCCGCCGCGAGGCCTCCGAAGGCAAGCAGTCGGGCCGCACCCAGGAGATCCAGCGCCTGATCGGCCGGTCGCTGCGCGCCATCATCGATCCGGCGGCGCTCGGCGAACGTCAGATCTCCATCGACTGCGACGTGGTCCAGGCCGACGGCGGCACCCGCACAGCCGCCATCACGGGCGCCTGGGTCGCCCTGCGCCAGGCCACCCGCTACCTGCTGGACGAAGGCGTCATCACCACCGACCCGATCCTCGACCAGGTCGCCGCCATCTCCTGCGGCGTCTACAAGGGCGTGCCGGTGCTGGACCTTGAATATGAAGAGGATTCCAACGCCGAGGCCGACGCCAACTTCGTGCTGACCGGCAAGGGCGACATCGTCGAGATCCAGGCCACCGGCGAGAAGCGCGGCTTCACCCAGGGCGAGTTCGAGGCCCTGTTCGGCCTGGCCCGCAAGGGCATCGGCGAACTGGTGACCCTGCAGCAGTCGGCCGCGAAGTAGCCAAAAGAAAAGGCGGGCCCTTTTGGACCCGCCTTCTCCGTACGCTAAACCCTCGACACTATTGGGGGGCGGTCGAGGGGTACTGAACTCTTGAGCCCTAGCGGCCGGCCAGCAGGTGGCGGAAGGCCTCCGGCGGCATACGCGCCAGTTCATCCGCGAGCGGGCCCATCAGCCGGGCGACCAGACGTTCAACAAAGCGAGCCATCTCCACCTCCATATTGCGATGCAGCATTGATGTTGCGGCGCATATAGGGTGAAAATTTCAGGGGTTCAATAAGCCTGCTGCACGATTCGTCCCCTGCGCCCGCGTGCCGCAGGCGATTTCGCCGCAGTGCGGCAATCAGGCCCGGCCATGACGCGCGGGGCGGACTACTCGTCCTCGATCAGCGGCTCATCGTCCCCAGGGCCGGGCTCATAGAGCAGGATATCCCCCGGCTGGCAGTCGAGTTCGCGGCACAGGGCCGCCAGGGTCGAGAAACGCACCGCCCGGGCCTTGCCGGTCTTCAGGATCGACAGGTTGGCGATGGTCACGCCGACCCGGTCCGCCAGCTCGGTCAGCGACATGCGCCGCTCCAGCAGCACCCGGTCGAGAAGCACGCGGATGGGCATCAGATGGTCAGCTCCGCCTCGCGCCGCAGCCGGGCGCCTTCGCGGAACACTTCCGCCAGCACGAACACCACCAGCACGGAGAACCAGGCCGTCAGGCTCAGGCCCGACTCCACCTGGTTTCGCCCCGGCAGCAGCCAGGCGCTGAGGATCTGGAACCCATAGCGGCCCAGCTCCAGCGCCGCCAGGGTCAGGCCGATCACCCGCAGGCGCCGCACATTGTCGGGATGGAAGGGGTCGCCGGCCGTCAGGGTGGCGAAGATCTGCCGCAGCCGGGCGACGATCACCAGCACGCCGGCCAGGTACAGCCCGACCGCCAGGATCGCGCCCAGCAGCACCGGCGGCTTGGCCAGCAGCTCGGATTCCCCGGCCGACAGGGCGATGTCGCCGATCAGGTCAGGATTGAAGGACAAGAGCAGGGCCGCGAACAGCAAGAGGCCCGAGACCCCCAGGCCCACCCACAGGGCGTAGAACACCACGTCCAGGATGGTCTTGAGGAAGCTCGACACCGAGCCCGGCCCAAGGGCGCGCATCAAAGGCATCAGGCTTCCTCCAGGTCCGCGGATCGGAGGCAGTTTAGGCGGCCAGGCGGCCCGCCGCCACGGCCAGGATCGGCATGGAGGCGAGAAGGACGAGAACACTGGCGGCAATCCGTTCGAGGACGGTCATGGCGGACGAATACATAGGACAACTCCGGTCGATTTTTGTGCTGCGCTGCAGCATGTGTGCCAACGGCTAAGCGCCGTTCATGGCGATATTCAATATGGCCACATCGCTTTCCGATCAAATCGAATATCGATTTTCGATATTAAACTTTTGCAATGCAGCGTGAGCGCGGAATCCCTATGGTCCGGCCTCCAAGGAGTTCCGCATGCCCCTCGTCCTCGAACCCGGCGCCCGGCTGGTGGTCGCCACCCACAATCCCGGCAAGGCCCGCGAGCTGACCCAGATCCTGGAGAACCGCTTCGAGCTGGTCACCGCCGGCCAGCTGGGTCTGGCCGAGCCGGACGAGACGGAGACCACCTTTGTCGGCAATGCGCTCCTGAAGGCCCGCGCCGCCGCCGAGGCCAGCGGCCTGGTGGCCCTGGCCGATGATTCCGGCCTGTCGGTGGCGGCGATCGGCGGCGATCCTGGCGTCTATTCCGCCCGCTGGGCCGGGCCGGACAAGGATTTCGCCCTGGCCATGCGGGCGGTGATGGACAAGGTCGAGGCCTCGGGCTCGGCGGATCGGGCCTGCTGGTTCACCTCTGCGCTCGCCGTCGCCTGGCCGGGCGGGCCGGGCCTGGTGGTCGAGGGCCGCATCGACGGGACCCTGGCCTGGCCGCCGCGCGGCGACCGCGGCTTCGGCTATGACCCGATCTTCCAGCCCGACGGCTTCACGCAAACCTTCGGCGAGCTCGACCCGGCGGCCAAGGACGCCATGAGCCATCGCGCGCGGGCCTTCACCAAGCTCAAGGCCGCCCTGCTTTGAGCGGGCCGGCGCTCGGCCTTTATGTGCATTGGCCGTACTGCGCCCGCATCTGCCCCTATTGCGACTTCAATGTCTTCCGCGACCGCGGCAAGCGGGCCGAACAGCTGGCCCTGAAGGACGCGATCCTCGCCGACCTCGCCGCCCAGCGCGCCCTGACCGGCCCGCGCGACCTCACCTCCATCTTCCTGGGCGGCGGCACCCCGTCCCTGATGGACCCCGACTGGGCCGGCGAGATCATCGCGGCGGCCCGCAGCCTGTGGGCCCCCGCGCCCGACCTGGAAGTCACCCTGGAGGCCAACCCCACCGACGCCGAGGCGGCCCGCTATGCGGCCTTCGCCCAGGCCGGGGTCAACCGCCTGTCCCTGGGCGTCCAGGCCCTGGACGACGACAGCCTGAAGCGCCTCGGCCGCGACCACGGCGCCGACGAGGCCCGCCGCGCGGCGGCCACGGCGGC
>NZ_JBHTLQ010000086.1:0-10347 GCF_042679085.1 Phenylobacterium conjunctum
AGGGGCCAGGCGTGGGGCGGCGGCGGGGCGGCCAGCAGACCGGCCAGAGCCAGGAGGCCCAGCACGCCGACCAGGGCGCGCAGGCGGACCACCCGGCGGGTCAGGTCCGGCTCGGGCGAGACGGCGCGGTAGAGGCCGAACATCACCATCAGCAGGGCGGCGACGCCGGCGGCGAGGCCCAGGGACTGGACGCCCATGTCGGCCAGGGTGGCGCCCACGCCGCCCAGGGCGTTGGTCGGCCCGCCAAGGCCGGCGGCGTTCAGGCTGGGATCTGTGGCGTTGTAGGTGGCGAGGGCGATGGCCAGGGCGACCCCGGTCGCGGCCACCAGGCCGCCGCGCAGCCGGGCCGTATTCGGGTGCGACCAGGCGAGACCCGCGATGTGGAGACCCAACTCCAGACCCGTCTTACGCGCCGCCCGCGCCATTCGACCACCCTGCTCCCATTCTGGAAGCCCTCTCTATGGGCGGCAGAGGGTTAAGAGGCGTTTACTTCGCCTGCGGCTGATCGCGCCCGCGAACGCCGTCCGGAATCGAGATTTCCCTGGACCGCGATCCGCACTAAGTGTCGGGGCATGTGGAGCATGCCCCTCAGCACCCGAAAGTTCGTGGCCTTCATCATCGTGGCCTGCGCGGTGACCGGTTTCGTGTTGGGCTTCCAAAGCGTGCCGCCCAAGGCTCACCTGCCCGGCGAAGGCCCGGCCCAGGCCGATGCGCCGGCGGCTGTCGACGCCCTGGAGGCCCTGCCGCTGTCCACCGAACCGCCGCCGCCGCCCGCGCCCGAGGAGAAGAAGGCGCAGGACGACAAGAAGACCGAGGAGCCGGATCCGCTCGAGGCCGTCGCCGACGCTTCCAAGCTGAACACGCCCGTCGCCGCCGAGCCGTCATCGGCCAAGGGCGGCGCCGGCCAGGACGACAAGGTCGGCGACCTGCTCGACGTCATCACCCCGCCGCCCCAGGACGACCCGCCGCACTGATCGGGCGGGCCCTCAGCTGACGGGCCCTCAGCTCACGGGCTTGGGCTTGACCTTGTTGGCGGCGAAGTGGGCGAGCATCCGGGCCCAGCCATCGGCCGCGGCCTTGGGATCGTAGCTGGTGCGATAGTCGGCGTGAAAGCCGTGCTGGCTCTCTGGATAGACTACGATGGAGCTGTCGGTCTTGCGGTTGGCCACCAGGGCGGCGCGCATGGCCTCGACGTCCGTCTGCGGAATGCCCTGGTCCTTCCCAGCGTACAGCCCCAGCACTGGCGCCTTCAGATCGGCCACCAGCTGGATCGGCCATTGGCGGCCGGGTTCGCCCAGGAACTCGCCGGGCTTGGGGGACGACAGGCGGCCGTACCAGGCGCAGCCGGCCTTGAACTCCTTCAGCCGCTCGCAGGCCAGCCAGACCACGGCGCCGCCCCAGCAGAAGCCGGTGATCGCCATGTGGCCCTTGTCGACATACTTCTGGGCCTTGAGGAATTTCAGGGCCGCGGACAGGTCGCCCATGACCTGGGCGTCGGAGGCGGTGGAGACGATCCGGCGAATTTCGTTGAAATCGCTGACCTTCGAGGGATCGCCCGCTCGGACGAAGAAGTCGGGGGCGATGGCCACATAGCCGAGCTTGGCCAGCCGGCGGCAGGTGTCGCGGATGTATTCGTGGATCCCGAACACCTCGCAGACCACCACCACCACGGGGAACCGGCCCTTGGCGTCGGGCCGGGCCACATAGGCCGGCACGCCCCGGTCTGCGGCGGGCAGTTGGACGGTCTCGCAGACCAGGCCGGCCTCATCGGTGTGGACCGGCTCGGCCTGGGCGGAGACGGAATAGACCGCGTAGCCGCCAAGGGCCGCGAGGCCCAGGCCGCGGCGGGTGAGTTGGACATCCTTGGGGTCGGTGCCCTCGGGACGGGTGAGCGTGGTCATGCTGTCGCTCCTGAATATCTGGAGCGAGACTGGGGCCGGCGGGCCGCGAAGTCAAAACCCGCTCGGATCACCTCCGCGGAGGGTGTGATGTGTCGTCGCAATCTGTAGCTGCGGCCGAGTTGGAATCGTCTAAGTCTCTGTGGCTCCGCGTACTTTTGGCAGGTACCCAGCGTCGCCATCCAGGGCGCCCACCATGGGCGCCTCTGCGTGCGGCATTAAGTCCAATTTAATCACGTCAACTCGGGATAACGCCGATCAACGAGTTTTCTCAGGGGCTTCCTCGGCATGGCATTCCGCATCGCGCACGCCACTCGGGCGCTAGGTGTGTTCTTCATTGTCAGTCTCCTGGTGCTCTGCGGCGTGTCCTTCATGGCGCTGGAGCAGGTCCGCATCGGCAGCGCGGCCTATGAGCGGATTTCGAGCGCCAAGGACCTGACCGCCGACATCCTGCCGCCGCCGCTCTACCTGGTGGAGTCGCACTTCCTGCTGCAGGAGGTGCAGACCGAGCCGGACAGCCTGTCCGTCGTACGGCCGAAGCTGGACCGGCTGCATGAGGCCTATGAGACCCGCCTGGCGGTCTGGGCCAAGGCGGACATTCCTGAGGACATGAAGGCCGAGCTGCTGGGGCCGCTGAAGTCTGGCGGTGACGCGTTCTGGCGCGCCGCCAACGAAGGCCTGCTGCCGGCCATCGCGGCGGGGGACCACGCCGCCATCGAGGCTGCGGAGACCAAGCTCGACGCCGCCTATATAACGCACCGCGACGCCGTCGACCGGCTGGTGCCCAGACTGGCCGACGAGGTGGCGCAGGCCGAGGCGCGCGCCGCGCATGCGATCCGTTTCAGCCGCATTCTGATGCTGGGGGTCGGCGTGCTGGTCGGAGTGGGGGCCATGTTGGCCCTGCGGCTGCTGCGCCACCGGGTGGTCCGGCCGATGGAGGCCATGACCAGCTATATGATGCGGCTGGCGGGCGGCGACTATGAGCGCGAGCCGCCCTATGTCACCCGTGACGACGAGATCGGCGAGATGGCGCAGTCGGTGGCGGTGTTCCGCGATGGCGTGCTGGAACGCCGGGCCCTTCGCACCGCCCAGGAAGAAGCGGAGCGCACAGCCCATGAGGCCGAGCTCAAGGTGCTGGAGGTCCGCGCGGCCCAGGACCAGGAGCGGGCCCAAGTGGTCTCGGCCCTGGCGGACGGCCTCGCCCGCGTGGCGGCCGGCGAGCTGACCTGCCGCCTGAACCAGGCCTTCCCGCAGGAGTACGAGGCGCTGCGTGGCGACTTCAACGCCGCCGTCACAGCTCTGGACCAGGTGCTCAGCACCATCGCCGAGGCGACCTCCAGCGTCCGGACCGGCTCAGATGAGATCGCCAGCGCCGCCGACGACCTGTCGCGGCGCACCGAAAAGCAGGCGGCCAGCCTGGAAGAGACCGCCGCGGCCCTGGAGCAGATCACCGCGACGGTGAAGGGCGCCGCCACCGGGGCGACGGAGGCCCGCAGCTTCGTCTCGCAAGCCCATGGCGGTGCGGCCCACTCCGCCGAGGTGGTGGAGCAGGCGGTGGCGGCCATGTCGCTGATCGCGGAGTCCTCCGGCCAGATCGGCCGGATCATCGGGGTGATCGACGAGATCGCCTTCCAGACCAACCTCTTGGCCCTGAACGCCGGGGTCGAGGCGGCGCGGGCGGGCGAGGCCGGCAAGGGCTTCGCGGTGGTCGCCTCCGAAGTGCGGGCCCTGGCCCAGCGCTCGGCGGAAGCCGCCAAGGAGATCAAGGGCCTGATCTCGGCGTCTTCGGCTCATGTGGACACCGGTGTCGACCTGGTCAGCCGCACGGGTCAGGCGCTGGCGACCATTGTCGACCAGGTGGCCCATATCGACGAGCTGATCGACGCCATCTCCAACGGCGCCCGGGAACAGGCGACCGGCCTGACCCAGGTCAATGTGGCCGTCAACCAGATGGATCAGATGACCCAGCAGAACGCCGCCATGGTGGAGCAGACCACCGCGGCGGCCCACGCCATGCGCGGGAGCGCCGGCCTGCTGGCCGCCGAGATCGCACGCTTCAAGGTCTCGGCCTCCCTTAGCGCCGGGGTGTCACACGCACGGAAGGCCGCCTAGATGACCCAAGGCCCTGATCGCGGACCCGGCCTGCCGCCGGTGGACGACGTGCGGGGCTCACGGCTGGTGTCCCGCGTGGCGGTGGACTTCGTTCTGCGGGGGGTCGGTGAAGCCGCCCAACTCTTCGACGGCGACATGGCCCGCGCAATGATCTTCATGACCCTGGCCCAGGCGAGCGTGGTGGGCGACCGCAAGGCCTCGCACGAGGCGGCGATCTATAGCGACGGCGTCATCTCCGACGCGCAGCGGCGTCCGGTCTCGACCATGGCGGTGGCCAACGCCCTCTCCATGCCTCGCGAGACGGTGCGCAGGCATGTGAACGCCCTGGTGGAGATGGGCTATTGTGTCCGCCTGGCCGACCGTCGCCTGATGGTCACCGAAGACGTCATCCGTCGGCCCGAGGTCACCGAGACCATCCATCGGACGATGCAGCATTTCCGCCGCCTGCTGGATCTGTTGAAGCGCGAGCAGATCATCTGACCTGCGCCCGGCGGCCCCCGCGCCCCGCTCAAGCCCCTTGCTCGCAAGGGTTTGACCCCCTTTGGCGTCGCCTACGGACCATTTGACACGAGTCAAACGCCCTTGCAGGCGGCGCGCCACATCCCATATCGCGACTCGACGGCGGAGACCCGACGGGGTAACCGCCCGAGACCCTGAATCGAACCGGGGACGACGACCAGAAACGGGGCGCTTGGGTTCAAGGCCCTCACGGCGACGTCCGCCAACTAGGAGCGAGTAAGAGACTCGACATGAGCAAGATCATCGGCATCGACCTGGGCACGACCAATTCGTGCGTCGCGATCATGGACGGCAAGTCGCCGAAGGTGATCGAAAACGCCGAAGGCGCCCGCACCACCCCGTCGGTGGTGGCCTTCCTGGACGACGGTGAGCGCCTCGTCGGCCAGCCCGCCAAGCGCCAGGCGGTGACCAACCCGTCCAACACCCTGTTCGCGATCAAGCGCCTGATCGGCCGCGCGTCCACCGACCCGATGGTCGAGAAGGACAAGGGCATGGTCCCCTATGACATCGTCAAGGGCGCCAACGGCGACGCCTGGGTTCGCGCCCACGGCAAGGACTATTCGCCCCAGCAGGTCTCGGCCTTCATCCTGCAGAAGATGAAGGAAGCCGCCGAGCAGCACCTCGGCGAGAAGGTCGAGAAGGCGGTCATCACCGTCCCGGCCTATTTCAACGACGCCCAGCGCCAGGCCACCAAGGACGCCGGCAAGATCGCCGGCCTGGAAGTCCTGCGCATCATCAACGAGCCCACCGCCGCGGCCCTGGCCTATGGCCTGGAAAAGAACGACGGCAAGAAGATCGCCGTCTATGACCTCGGCGGCGGCACCTTCGACGTCTCGATCCTGGAGATCGGCGACGGCGTGTTCGAGGTGAAGGCCACCAACGGCGACACCTTCCTGGGCGGTGAAGACTTCGACCTGCGCATCGTCGACTACCTGGCCGACGAGTTCCGCAAGGAAAACAGCGTTGACCTGCGGAAGGACAAGCTGGCCCTGCAGCGCCTGAAGGAAGAGGCCGAAAAGGCCAAGAAGGAGCTGTCCAGCGTCACCCAGTACGAGGTGAACCTGCCGTTCATCTCGATGAACGCCTCGGGCCCGCTGCACCTGAACATCAAGCTGTCGCGCGCCAAGCTGGAAGCCCTGGTCGAGGACCTGGTCGCCAAGACCATCGGGCCCTGCGAACAGGCGCTGAAGGACGCCGGCCTCAAGAAGTCCGACATCGACGAGGTGATCCTGGTCGGCGGCATGACCCGCATGCCCAAGGTCGTCGAGACCGTGAAGGAGTTCTTCGGCCGCGAACCCCACAAGGGCGTGAACCCGGACGAGGTCGTGGCCCTGGGCGCCGCGGTCCAGGCGGGCGTGCTGCAAGGCGACGTCAAGGACGTGCTGCTGCTGGACGTGACCCCGCTGACCCTGGGCATCGAAACCCTGGGCGGCGTGTTCACCCCGCTGATCGAGCGCAACACCACCATCCCGACCAAGCGGTCCCAGACCTTCTCGACCGCGGACGACAACCAGTCGGCCGTGACGATCCGGGTCTTCCAGGGCGAACGCCCGATGGCGCAGGACAACAAGATGCTGGGCCAGTTCGACCTGGTCGGCATTCCGCCTGCGCCCCGCGGCGTGCCGCAGGTCGAGGTGACCTTCGACATTGACGCCAACGGCATCGTCAACGTCTCGGCTCGGGACAAGGCGACGTCTAAGGAGCAGTCGATCCGCATCCAGGCCAATGGCGGCCTCTCCGACGCTGACATCGAGCAGATGGTCCGCGACGCCGAGAGCCACAAGGCCGACGACGAGAAGCGCAAGGCGCTGGTGGAGGCCAAGAACCAGGCCGAGACCATTGTGCACTCGACCGAGAAGGCCATGGCCGAACATGGCGACAAGATCGGCCAGGCCGAGAAGGACGCCATCACCACCGCCCTGGCCGATCTGAAGTCGGCCCTGGAGGGGGATGACGCCGAGGCGATCTCGGCCAAGACCCAGACCCTGATCCAGGCTTCGATGAAGCTTGGTGAGGCCATGTACGCGGCCCAGCAGGGCGGCGCTGAGGCCAGCGACCAGGGACAAGGCGGCGACGATGTGGTCGACGCCGAGTTCGAAGAAGTCGACGACGACAAGAAGTCGGCCTGACGATCCGGCCGGTGGCGACCCATCCCACAATGCGGTCGCCGCCGGCTCCGGTCACCCGGGCTTGCGGCCCGGACCTTGCAGGGAGGCTTTCGTCCTCCCACCTCCTATTTCATGACCATTTGAAGCCCTGACCGTCGATGCGGGACTATTACGAGATCCTGGGCGTGAGCCGTGGCTGCGATGAAGCCGCGCTGAAGTCCGCCTTTCGCAAGCTGGCGATGGAGCACCACCCCGACCGCAATGGCGGCTGCGAGGAGGCCGCCGGCCGGTTCAAGGAAATCAACGAGGCCTATTCGGTCCTGTCCGACGCCAAGAAGCGCGCGGCCTATGACCAGTTCGGCCACGCCGGGGTGAACGGACCCCAGGGCGGTCCCGGCGGCTTCGGCGGCGCGGACATGAACGACATCTTCTCCGAGGTGTTCGGGGATGTGTTCGGCGACATGTTCGGGGGCCGGCAACGCCGCAGCGGTCCGTCCCGCGGCCAGGACCTGCGCTACGACCTGGAGATCACCCTGGAGCAGGCCTATGCCGGCGCCGAGGTTGAGATCGTGGTCCCGGCGGCCATGACCTGCGAGAGCTGCGAGGGCTCCGGCGCCAAGCCGGGCACCAGCCCGACGGTCTGCGGCTCCTGCGGCGGCGCCGGGCGCGTGCGCGCCAGCCAGGGTTTCTTCTCCATCGAGCGGGCCTGCCCGCGCTGCGGCGGCTCCGGCCGTCTGGTGCTGGACCCCTGCAAGGACTGCCATGGCCACGGCCAGGTGCGGAAGCAGCGGACCCTGCAGGTGCGTATTCCCGCCGGCGTCGACGACGGCGCCCGTATCCGGCTGGCCGGCGAGGGCGACGCGGGCGCGCACGGCGGTCCGCGCGGCGACCTCTACCTCTTCCTGTCAGTGATCCCGCACGAGCTGTTCGAGCGTGACGGGCTGGACCTGCTTTGCACCGTCCCGGTGCCGATGACCGTGGCGGCCCTGGGCGGCGACATCGAGGCGCCTTGCCTGATGGGCGGCGAGAACTGCGACGGCAATTGCAAGATGACGGTCAAGGTGCCCGAAGGCGCCCAGACCGGTCGCACCGTGCGCCTGAAGGGCAAGGGCATGCCGTCCCTGCGCTCCCGCGACCGTGGCGACCTGGTGGTGGAGCTGTTCGTGGAGACCCCCACCAAGCTCACCGCCCGCCAGAAGGAGCTGATGCGCGAGCTGGCCGATCTGTGCGGCGAGCAGCAGAACCCGAAGTCGGCCAGCTTCATCGGCAAGGCCAAGCGGTTCTGGGAAGACGTGACCGGCGGCTGATCCCGTCGGCTAGTCCACCAGCGTCGAAAGCTCGGGCCAGACATAGGCGACCTCGTAGAGCAGACCCCCTGGGCCATGCTCTTGCCGAGGCGCCTCGGCGCGCCCGCCCATCCGCTCATAGAACCGCCGGGCCGGCAGGTTGTCGCGCAGGGTGGAGATCATCAGGCTGCGGGCGCCTTGATCGGCGAAGATCCGCGCCATGCCGGTGAGCAGACCTCGGCCAACGCCCAGGCGCTGGGCCGTGACCCGGACATAGAGGGTGTGCACCTCGGCCTCGCCCGCCACCTTGCGCCGCGACGGCCCGCCTGAAGCGTAGCCGATCAGTCCCCCGCGATCCGCCGCCGCCAGGGTCGCGGCATGATCGCCGGATCGCGTCAGGTCGGTGAGGAACCGCCGGGCGTGGGCCGCCTCGTCCATCCGGTCGAGATAGGCGTCCGGGATCAAGCCGCGATAGGATTCTCGCCAGGCGGCCACGTGCACGCGGGCCAGGTCCTCGGCGTCGGCCGGTCCGGCGGGAAAGATCAGGGCGGGCATGGGCGCCTCCTCGACTTTCCCACAGCTTGCGGGGTTTTGGGCTGGGATCAAGCCGCCGGCCGGGGATGACGCGGGCGCCGGGCGCCGTTAACCTTTGCGCCGCCCATGAACGCCCCCCTGCCCCCCGCCTCCACCCTGCCCGACGCCGCCGGCGCCACGCCGGTGATGGCTCAGTTCTTCGAGACCAAGGCGCGGCAGCCGGACGCCCTGGTCTTCTTCCGCATGGGCGACTTCTACGAGCTGTTCTTCGAGGACGCCGAGAAGGCCTCCGCCGCCTTGGGCATCACCCTGACGGCGCGCGGCAATCACGGCGGTCAGCCGATCCCCATGTGCGGGGTGCCGGTGCATGCGGCCGAGGCCTATCTCGCCAAGCTGATCCGCGCCGGATTCAAGGTCGCTGTCTGCGAGCAGATGGAGGATCCTGCCGAGGCCAAGAAGCGGGGCTCCAAGTCGGTGGTCCGGCGCGACGTGGTCCGGGTTGTGACGCCGGGCACCCTGACCGAGGACGGCCTGCTGGACGCCCGCGGCGCCAATCGCCTGGCGGCCCTGGCCGTGCGGGCAGGCGCGGCGGCGGTGGCGGCGGTGGAGCTGTCCACCGGCGAGGTGGAATGCTGGGCGGTGGCCCGCGACAGCCTGGCCTCGGCGCTTGCGGCGCTGGGGCCTTCCGAGATCCTGGTTCCGGACCGGTTGTTCGCCGACGAGGGCTTGAACGCCGCCCTGCGCGCGGCCGGTGGCGTGGTCCAACCCATGCCCTCGGCCCTGTCCGAACCGGCGGCGGCCGAGGCGCGGCTCAAGCGGCTCTATGGCGTTGAGACCCTGGATGGGTTCGGGACCCTGACCGGGGCTGAGATTTCGGCGCTGGGCCTGATCGCCGCCCACCTGGAGACGACCCAGGCCGGCAAGCTGCCGGCGCTCACCGCGCCCCGGCGGGCTGGCGAGGCGGACGTCATGGCCATCGACCCGGCCACCCGCGCCAGCCTGGAGATCGAGAAGAGCCTGTCGGGCTCGCGGGACGGGGCCTTGCTGGGCGCCATCGACCGAACCATCACCGCGCCGGGCGCCCGCCTGTTGGCCGCGCGTCTCGCCCGGCCCCTGCTGGACCCGGACGCCATCGGCGTGCGGCTGGACGCCATCGCCTGGTTCCTGGAGCATCGCAGCCAACGTCAGCGGTTGCGCGAGGCCCTGCGCGGCCTGGGCGACATGGCCCGCGCCCTGTCGCGGCTGGCGCTTGGCCGGGGCGGCCCGCGTGACCTGGGCTGCCTGCGGGACGGCTTAAGCGTTGGCGGCCAGATCGCCGCCCTGTTCGCGGACGCCGCCGGGCCGCTGGAGCCTGCGCCGCCGCCGGAGATCCTGACCGCGGCGGCCGCCCTCGACAGCGCCCGCCATCCCCGGCTGGCCGAGTTCCGCCGCCTGCTGGACGAGGGCTTGGGGACCGACCTGCCGCTCCAGGCCCGCGACGGCGGCTTCGTGGCCGCGGGCGTGCGCCCCGAACTGGATCAGGCCCGCGCCCTGCGCGACGACAGCCGCCGGGTGATCCTGGCGCTCGAGCAGCGCCTGGCCGCCGAGAGCGGGGTGGCCCTGAAGGTCCGGCACAATGCTGTCCTGGGCTATTTCGTCGAGACCACAGCCAAGGCGGCTGAGCCGCTGATGACGGCGCCCCTGAACGCCACCTTCATCCACCGCCAGACCCTGGCCAACCAGATCCGCTTCACCACGGTGGAGCTAGCCGAGCTGGACGCCCGCATCGCCCAGGCCGCCGAGCGGGCCCTGGCCATCGAGCTCGCCACCTTCGAGGCCTGGCGCGAGGTCGCCCGCGAGACCGCCGCCGAGATCCAGGCCGCCACCGAGGCCGCCGCGCGCCCGGCCGAC
>NZ_JBHTLQ010000087.1:0-9832 GCF_042679085.1 Phenylobacterium conjunctum
GGCGATGGCCGCGGGCTCGGACAGGGCGTCGATCAGCTTGTCGGCGCGCGGCTCCTGGTCGGCCGGCGGCTCGCTGGAGGCGCGCAGCACGAACAGGCCCAGACAGGCCACGCCCGCCAGGCCGATCAGCAGCAGCAGGCCGGCCAGGGTCGCCGGACCGGCGTTGACGGCCGGCGCGGCGGCGAACACCACAGCCATGACAAAGAACACCACAGCGGCGGCGGTGAGCGGGTCGAAACGGCGGCGCGCGGGCGCGCGATGATCAAGCTCGGCCATGGGGTGTCCCAGCCGTGGTCCTGTTGACGGGGCCGAAGCCCCAGACGAATCACTCATAACTATAGACTCGGAAAGGGTTTTTCACCGAATGGCGCCCTTCGCGCCAGAGTTGCGGAGCGCACGCGCGGGAATACCGGAGCGTCATACCGCCCCCGCCAGCTTCTTCTCGCCGTTCAGGATGAAGCCGATGATCTTGGCCACCGCCTCGTAGTGCTTGGGCGGGATGAAGTCGTCGATCTCGATCGCCGCGTAGAGCGCCCGCGCCAGGGGCGGGTCCTCGACCACCGGCACGCCGTTCTCCTCGGCGATGGCGCGGATCTTCAGGGCGACGGCGTCCAGCCCCTTGGCGACGCACATGGGCGCCTCGGCCTCGCCGGCCTCGTACTTCAGGGCGACCGCGTAGTGGGTCGGGTTCATGACCACCACGGTGGCGTTCGGCACCGCCTGCATCATCCGCCGGCGCGAGCGCTGGATGCGGATCTGGCGCTGCTTGGCTTTGACGTGCGGGTCGCCTTCGGTCTGCTTGTAGTCTTCCTTCAGCTCTTCCTTCGACATCCGGTGCCGCGCCATGAAGCGCTGGCGCTGCCAGAACCAGTCGAAGCCCGCGACCAGCAGCAGGAACCCCGCCACGGTGAAGACCAGGCGACGCAGGATGTCGGCGGCGAAGGGCAGGATGGCCATGGGCTCCATGGCCGCCAGGTTCTCCAGCTCGCGCAGGTGCGGCTTGATCACCGTCCAGACGATCCAGGACAGGATGAAGACCTTCACCGTCGACTTGGCGAACTGCATCAGGGCGTCGAGCCCGAACAGCCGCTTGAAGCCGGCCATCGGCGAAAGCTTGTCGAGGGTGGGCGCGAGCTTGCTGGGCGTCCAGAGCAGACCCGTCTGGGCCACGTTGCCGGCCACGCCGGCGATCATCGAGGCGCCCAGCACCGCCGCCAGCAGGGGCGTGGCGGCCATCAGGGCCTGCCGGGCGACCTGCACCCCGCCGCCGCCGCCGACCGAGAAGGCCTCCGGATGCTCCAGGAAGGGCTTGAGCGCCAGGGCCATATCGCGGCTCATCCAGCCGCCCGCCATGGCGAGCACCGCCGCCGCCGCCGTGAAGGAGGCCAGCTGCGGCAGGTCCATCGTCTTGACGACGTCACCTTTGGCCCGCGCATCCGCGAGCTTTCGGGCTGTTGGTTCTTCTGTTTTCGACTCGGGATCGTCGGCCATCTAGCCTCCGAACACAGCGAGTAGGTCGCGGTAGCCATTGACCCAGACCATGCCGACCAGGCCCAGGCTGAGGGCGAAGATCGACAGGCCCAACAGCACGATCAGCGGCGAGGCGACGAAGAAGACCTGGAACTGGGGCATCACGCGGCCGACCAGGCCGGTGGCGACGTTGAAGATCAGGGCGAAGACGGCGACCGGCGCCGACAGCTGGATGCCCATCTTGAAGGCGTCCGCCATCGTCCGCACGGCCAGCTCGCCGGCGTCGGCCACCGGCACGGGACGGCCGAACGGGAACAGGCTGTAGGACTTCACGATCCCGGCCAGGAACAGATGGTGCAGGTCCGTGGTCACGATCAGCACCGTGCCGATCAACGACAGGAAGGTGCCAAGCGTCGTGGAGTTCTGGGCGATGCCGGGCGCCGCGGTCTGGGCGAAGGACAGGGTGGTCTGGATCGAGACCACCTCGCCGGCCACGGCCAGGGCGGCCATGAACATCCGCAGGACGCCGCCGATCATCAGGCCGATCAGGATCTGGCCGATGACCGCGAAGGCCATGTCGCTGACATTGCCCGGAACCGGCGGGACCACTGGCGCGACCACCGGCAGCAGCATCAGGGTCATCAGGAAGGCGAAGGCCATGCGCACCCGCGCCGGGACCACCGTGTCGCCGATCCCCGGGATCAGCATCACGAGCGCGGCGAGCCGGGCGAAGATCAGTCCGCCGGCGTAGATCTGGGCTGCGGTGGCGTAGGGTCCCACGGCCGCGGCTACATCGCCGCGATGCGGGCGGCGATGTGCTGCATGAAGGTGTTCATCAGAGCGCCCATCAGCGGTAGGAAGAACAGCAGCGAGGCGAACACCGCGACGATCTTCGGGGCGAACACCAGGGTGGATTCCTGGATCTGGGTGAGCGCCTGCATCAGGCCGATGCCGACGCCGACGATCAGGCCGACGATCAGCACGGGCGCCGACAGCTGGATGGTGAGCCAGATGGCGTCGCGACCGACGTCCAGAACCTCCGCGCCGTTCATGCAAACTCTCTCGGACAAGCGTTAACCATACCCCGGCAAACTGGCCGAATATGGTTAACGAAGGCCTGCGACCGGCGGACTTTAGCCACTTGATGAAGGGGTTATGGAACCCTGCCGAAGTTCACGCAACGAATCAGAATTGCCCTGCAATACACTGAATGAACTCAGCTCTTTTGCGCCGACAGCCAGGCGCGATAGCGCTTGACCTGGCCGCTCCGCGCGAGCTGGCCACCGATCAGGGCGAACAGCGGCGAGGCCTTGGGCGCAGGCTCCTGGCCCTTACCCATGCGGCCGATCTGGCTGACCACGAAGGCCATGTGGCCCATGCTGACCAGGGTCTTGTTCTTGCTCTTCAGCTTGGGGGCCGGCGGAGCGTCGGGGCCGCCGGCGCGCCAGTGCTTGGGCAGGTCGGGATCGATGGACAGGGCGGTGGCGATCCCCACCACATCGACGCCGCCGGCCAGGACCTGCTCGGCGACTTCCTTGCGGCGCACCCCGCCGGTGCACATCAGCGGCATCTTGGCGATCTTGCGCAGGTCGATGGCGAACTCGAGGAAGTAGGCCTCGCGCGCCAGGGTGCGACCGTCGGCGGCTTCACCCTGCATGGCCGGGCTCTCATAGCTGCCGCCCGAGAGCTCCACGAGATCGACGCCGAGGTCATTGAGATAGCCGACCACGGCCCGCGCATCATCCTGGTCGAAGCCCCCGCGCTGGAAGTCGGCGGAATTCAGCTTCACCGACACCGCGAAGTCGGGGCGCACCGCGGCGCGCACGGCCTTGACCGCCTCGACCAGCAGCCGGGCGCGGTTCTCGATGGGGCCGCCCCAGCGGTCGGTGCGGTGGTTGGCGAGCGGAGAGAGGAACTGGGAGATCAGGTAGCCGTGGGCGGCGTGCACCTGGACCCCGTCGAAACCGGCCAGGTCGGCCAGCCGCGCGGTGGCCGCGAAGCGGCCGATGGTCTCCAGGATCTCCGCCTCGGTCATGGCCCGCGGCTTGACGAACAGCTTGGAGGCCGAGCCGAGATCGAGCGGCACATCCGAGGCGGACCACCCCTCCCCGCCCTGGTCGGCCTGGACCTGGCGGCCCGGGTGGTTGATCTGCATCCAGACCTGGGCGCCGCCGGACTTCGAGGCCTTGGCCCACTCCCGATAGGGGCCGAGATCGGTGGTCTCCTCCAGCACGCAGTCGGCGGGGCCGGTGCAGGCGCGGCCGTCGATCATCACATTGCCGGTCAGCAGCAGGCCCGACCCACCCCGCGACCATCGGGCGTAGGCGTTGAACAGATGCTTGTCCGGCAGCTGGCCGGGACCTGCCAGGGCCTCCTGTGTGGCGGCCTTGGCGATGCGGTTGGGCAGGGTCGCGCCACAGGCCAGGGGAAGCGGGGCGAAAAGGTCGGCGGCCATGGAAGGGTCCCGTGTTGCGGTCACGGCCAAGCTAGCAGGGCGGACGCTGGGTCAGGCAGGTTGATTTTGCATGGCCGCCCACCATGGATCGTCATCCTCCAGGCCTTGCGCCAGCAAGGATCCGGGGGACCGAAGCGGCTTGCCAGCTTAGATGAGTCAGCTTGGGTCCCCCGGATCGCCCTGCGGGCGACCGGAGGATGACGGGAGTGGTGGGTGGCGATGACCACGAGCAGGTCCATGAGGGTGTCATCCCGGAAAGCGCGCAGCGCTTGTCCGGGACCCATACGCGCGGGGCTGTCCGGGTAGATCGGTGTCTATGGGTCCCGGTCTTTCGCCTAGGCGAAAACCGGGATGACACTGAAGGTTTGCTCGCTTAGGCGAGCCAACCTTCAGATCGGCATCCGCATGATTTCCTGGTAGGCGCTGATCACCTGGTCGCGGACGGCCATGACGGTTTCGAGGCTGGTCTCGGCCGCGGAGATGGCGGTGACCACGTCGATCAGCTCGGCCTTGCCCTGGCTCTGCAGCATCATCTGATGCTCGGCCTTCTTCGACGCCTGCATGGCGTCGGTCATGGCGTTCTTGACCATGGCCCCGAAGTCGAGACCGCCCTCCTCCTGGCCCATGGGGGCGGAGACGCCGTGCTTGGACGTCGCGGCATAGGCCTTGGCGGCGGCGAGCGCGGTCATCATGGCCTAGGCTCCTACTTCTTCAGGAGATCGAGGACGCGGCCATCCATGGCCCGCGCGGTCTCGATGACATTGAGGTTGGCCTCGTAGGCGCGCTGCGCCTCCTTCATGTCGAGGGCCTCAACCAGGCTGTCGACATTGGGCAGCTTCACATAGCCCTGAGCGTCGGCGGACGGATTGCCGGGCTCGTAGGCGGTCTTGAAGGGCTTCTGGTCGGGCTCGACCTTGGACATCCGAACGCCCTGGGCGCCGTCGACCTTGGCCGGCTCGAACACCGGGATCTGACGGCGATAGGGATCGCCGCCGGCGGTCTTGGAGGTCGAATTGGCGTTGGCGATGTTCTCGGCGATGACCCGCATCCGGGCCTGCTGGGCGCGAAGCGCGGAGGTGGCGATCGCCTGGGCCTGACGCCCCATGCTGCTGATCTCGGCCATCGGCGTCTCCTATCAGCGGCCCGGCGCGCGCGAGGCCATGCGCAGCAGGTTCAGAGACTTCTGATAGAAGCCCACCGCCGCGTCGAAGTTCATGCGGGCGTCGCTCATCTTCATCATCTCCTCCTCCAACACGACGGAATTGCCGTCGAGGGTGGTTTCGGAGTCCGGCTTGCGCTGGGCCTTGAAGCTGCTCCCCAGGGCCGACTTGCCGCGCTGGGACGGCGGCAGCATGTGGCCGGGCTGGGTGGTGACCATCATGCCGGCGGACTGCGACTGGGCCTTCATCTGGGCCTCGAAGCTGTAGGGCTTCAGGTCGCTCGGCGTGTAGCCGGGGGTGTCGGAGTTGGCGACGTTCTGGGCGATCACCTTCTGTCGCTCGGACAGATATCCGAGCCGGCCCCGCAGCATCGAGAAGAGCGGAATGTCGGTGATGTCCATGACAAACATGGTGAACAAATAGGGTTAATCGCTCCTTAAGACCCTCTGGCGCAGAGGTGGGACAGGCCGGCGCGCGCCGGTCGGAGGCCCCCGTTCCCGCGATGCATTTCGCCGATGTACTCCGCGCCGTTTTCGCGCTGACCCTGACCATGGGCCTGATCGGCCTGTGCGCCGTGGCCCTGCGCCGGTTCGGGCCGGACCTGGTGGAGCGCCTGTCGCGCGCCCCCACCGAACGGCGCCTGAAGGTGGTGGAGAGCCTGGTGCTCGATCCCGCGCGCCGCCTGGTCCTGGTGTCCTGCGACGGCGAGGAACGCCTGATCCTGCTGGGCGAGGGCCAGGTCCTGCCCCCTGCCCCGCCCCAAAAGTCCCGTCCCAAATCCGCCAAGGCCGACGCCTGATGCGCAAGCTCCTGTCCCGCTTCGCCGCCCAGATGGGCCTGTCCGCCCTGTCGCCGCAGGACCTGCGCCGCGCCTTCGGCTATGCGGTCCTGGCCACGGTGGCCGGCCTGTTGTTCCCGGCCCACGCGGCGGCGCAAGCCGTGAACATCAACCTGGGCTCCGGCGCCGGCCTGACCGAGCGGGTGGTCCAGCTGATGGGCCTTCTGACCGTCCTGTCGCTGGCGCCGTCCATCGTCATCATGACCACGGCCTTTGTGCGCATCGTGGTGGTCCTGTCCCTGCTGCGCACGGCGCTCGGCCTGCAGCAGAGCCCGCCCAACGCGGTGATCATCAGCCTGGCCCTGTTCCTGACCGCCATCGTCATGGGGCCGACATTCCAGAAGTCCTATGACGACGGGATCAAGCCGCTGCTCGACCAGCAGATGGAACTGCCGGAGGCCTTCGACGCCGCCGGCGCGCCCGTGAAGAGCTTCATGCTGGCCCAGGTGGATCGCGAGGACCTCGCCCTGTTCGTCCGCCTGTCCAAGGTCGAACGCCCCCCGACCCTGCAGGACCTGCCCCTGCGCGTGGTCACCCCGGCCTTCATGATCTCGGAGCTGAAGCGCGCCTTCGAGATCGGCTTCCTGTTGTTCATCCCCTTCCTGGTCATCGACCTGGTGGTGGCCAGCGTGCTGATGAGCATGGGCATGATGATGCTCCCACCCGTGGTGGTCTCCTTGCCGTTCAAGCTGATCTTCTTCGTGCTGGTGGACGGCTGGCGACTGGTGTCGGGCAGCCTGGTGGAGAGCTTCCAGCGGGGGGCTGGGGGGTAGGCGCGCCGCCCTTTCCGCACATCCCGGCGAACGCCGGGATCCAGGTGACGCACGCCTGATGTACAGGACGCGGACTGGTGGGGCTTTTCCCCCGCTCTGAGCCATATGATCTGGGTCCCGGCATTCGCCGGGACGTGCGGTTGATTGGCCTTGCCCGATGGGTCCCCAGGATCGCCCTCTTGGGCGACCGGAGGATGACGCGAGGGGGGTGGTAGGCGTCAGCCCTTGGCCTTGCCCTTGGGCGGGGCGGCTTCGGCGGTCTTGCCGGCGGCGGGCGTGGCGGCCTGGCGCGTGGAGGCGCCCACCGGGGCCGGCTTTTCGCGGAACTTGACCTTCATCTTGCCGACCCAGCCGGCGAAGGACTCGTTGTCGGCGGTGACGCGCCCGAAGTCGGCGACGCCCAGCTGGCCGGACGACATGCCCGACAGGGCGACCTGCAGGGCGTCGGGATTGTGAGCCTGGGCGATGAAGCCCTGATAGCGGGAATAGAGCCTGGCCAGAGCGGCGTCGTCGCCGGCCAGGCTGTAGGAGACCCCCGCGCGCAGCAGCTTGCCCTCCTCCTCGCTGGTCAGGGCCTGCGGCAGCTTGAACCGGTCGCCCAGCGACTTCTCGAACATGGCGCCGGCCGTGGGCCAGTCCTTGCGCTTCCAGGCGATCTCGGTGCGCAGGTCCTGGCCCTCGCGGGTGGTGTCGCGCTCGATCATCTCCTCGGCGCCGTCGAGGCGGCCGAGATTCATCAGGGCGCGGCCCTCGATCAGGCGGCGCTCGGCGTTGAGCGCGTTGGGCAGGACCGTGGTGCGCGAGTTGTTAATGGCCTGCAGGGCCTGCTCGGGCTTGCGATCCATCAGGTAGATGGTGGCGAGGTCGGTGGCGACCTGGGCCCGCGGCACGCCATCCAGACGATTTTCCACCTGGTATTTCAACAGGTTCGCCGCCTGATCCAAGAGATCCACGTCCACCAGGCGGCGGACCAGCTTGCGCACCATCAGGTCGCCGTCGGCCCCCAGCGGCGTCAGGTCCTGGAAATCGTAGAACAGGGCGAGCGCCTGGACAGGCTCCAGACCATCGGCGGCGCCATCCAGGAACAGGGCGCGGAAGGCGTTGGTCAGGTCGGCCTGGATCTGGATGGATTCCGGCTTGTCGGCCTGGGCCGGCGGGGCCGACTTGAAGGCCTCCAGCGCCTCGCGATAGCGGCCTTGGCTGAGATAGAGCTGGCCTAGCGCGCGGATGGTCTCGAGCTCGGTGGCGTCGCCGCGCCAGCGATAGCGCAGGCCCGCGAAGACATTGGCCGCGTCGACCGGCGAGATCTGGCCTAGCTGCAGCTTGATCTGGGTGGCGCGCAGGGTTGCTGGCGCGGTCAGGGACTCGGTCGGCGCCTTCATGATCGCCTGATAGACGCCCAGCGCGCGCTGGGGCTGGCCCTTGGCCTCGATCACCTGGGCCTGGATCAGGCGGGTGGCCAGCTCCTCCAGCGGCTCGGCCTTGTCGCTCAGCGCCAGCTTGATGGAGCGGTCGGCGCCATCGATGTCGCCCAGCGCCAGGGCCGCCTGGGCGTCGGCGCGGGCGAACCGCTGCTTCCACATGGGCGAGAACAGGCCGAAGGCCTCGGAGCCGTCCAGGAAATGGCTGCGCGCCTCGGGCCACTGGGCCAGCTGGGCGGCGGCGTAGGATCGCCACAGGGCGATGGAGGGATCATCCGACAGGGCCGGCGATGCGAAGTCGGCCTGGGCTTCCTTGTAGCGGCGGGCCATGACCCGCGAGATGCCGCGCAGCCCCCGGAATTCCGGGTTGTCCAGCACCTCGGGATTGGTCCGGGCGATGTCGTTGAGCAGGCCGATGGCCTCGAAGGACAGCTGGGAGCCGACCAGGAAGCGGGCCAGCGCCATGCGCGCGGCGATCGGCGCGTCCTTGGCGACAGCGCCTTCCTCGGTGGCGGCGTTGAGCAGCTGGCTGTAGCGGCCGAGGAACCCGGTCTCGCCGGTGCGCGGCCAGTTCACATCGTCGATCAGGCCCGGCATCGACGCCGGTTGGGGCGCGCCGAGGCTGGCTTCGATCTGGCGGACCTGGGCGAAGACCGGCGACAGGGCCAGGCCCGTGGGGCGGCCGATGTGGACGAGGTCGCCCTCGCGCTCCACATGCAGGTCGTTGACGTAGGACTCCATCCCCAGACCCTGGGCCGAGGGCAGCACCGCCATCTGGACGTATTCGCGGCGCATCTGCACGCCCTTGGACGGGCCAAGGGCGGTGACGACGGACAAGGTGTCGCCGACCACCGGGTCCTGCACCCGGACAGCGCGGGTGGAGCCGGCGATCTCGGCCTTCAGGGCGGCGGGGCCGCCGACATCATCGCGGCCGATGCGGATCGGCGAGGCCTGGCCCTGCGGCCCGGAGCCCAAGGAGATCGTCCAGGTCCCGCCCAGGTTCGAGGCGAAGACCGGAGTGCCCACCGGCGAAGCGATGCGGACGGCGGAATAGTCCTCGCCCTTCACCGCCTGGACGGTGGAGAACTGCTTCAGGCCGCGCGGGGCGCGGGAGACGTCGATGATCGCGGCGGCGTCGAACACCACCCAGACCGCGGCGCCGCGGCGGAACACGGCCGCGCCATTGGGATTGGCCCAGGGAAAGGTCAGCTGGACCTGGCCGTTGGACATGGCCGCGGTCATGTGCACCACCCCGCCCGGCGGCACGGGATTTGGGCGCTCGGGCTCCGGCTCGATCTGCGGGGCTTCGGCGACCTCGACCGGGGCGGCGCCGGGGGCGGTCGGATCCGCGGCGGGGGCCTGCGCCTCCTCCGCCGGCTTTTCGAACAGGTTGACGTAGGTCGCGCCGTCGGCCGAGCCCACCTTGGCGTCGGCGCCGTCGGCGAGGGTGAAGACCAGTTCCAGCCGGCCGCCGGCATGACGCGCCTCGGCCGTCTTCAGCCACTTGGGCGGGCTGTATTTCAGCCGGGCGATGTCCGGGTTGGCGTCCCGGTCGAACTTCAGGCTGAGGACCTGACCGTTGCGGCTGGTCGTGGTGCGCGCGCCGCCCGCCCAGTGCAGCTCGATGCGGGTGAAGTCCCGCGCCTCGCCCACGTGCACGTCCAGCGCCCCGCGCGGCGCCACCGACCCAGCCGTCGGCGCCGCCACGCCCGCGG
>NZ_JBHTLQ010000088.1:0-9542 GCF_042679085.1 Phenylobacterium conjunctum
GGCCACGGCGGCGGGCAGGGCGCCGGCGGCCGCCACCACCCGGCCGTCCAGGGACAGTTCGCCCATGGCCGCCCAGCCGTTCAGGGCGTCCGGCGGCACGATCCCCATGGCGGCCATGACGGCCAGCGCGATGGGCAGGTCGTAGTGGCTGCCCTCCTTGGGCAGGTCGGCGGGGGCCAGGTTGCAGATGATCCGCTTGGCGGGCAGGGCCAAGCCGAGGCCGGCGAAGGCGGCGCGCACCCGCTCGCGGCTTTCGCCCACCGCCTTGTCGCCCAGGCCGACGATGACGAAGACCTGCTCGGAGCCGGTGAGCTGGACCTCGACGTCGACGGGACGGGCCTCGACGCCCTGGAAGGCGACGGTGGTGACGCGCGCGGCCATGGTTGTGGAACCCCTGCCCTAAGGCGTGATTTTATCCACAACCTCAGCACGCAAGCTGGGTCGGATCAAGAACAAATCCGGAACTTATGCGGAAACCAAGACGATTCCGTAACCTAGGCCCGAAAGTTGAGGCTCTATCCTAGGCGGTGGCGCGGATCTGCTCCACACGGTCCCACATGATCTCGGTGGCGTCGACGCCGGTGAACCGCTTCAGCGCCCGGGCCCCGGTGGGCGAGGTCACATTGATTTCAGTGAGATAGTCGCCGATCACGTCGATGCCGACGAACATCAGGCCGCGGGCCTTCAGTTCCGGACCGATGACGCCGCACAACTCCCGGTCGCGGGCGGTCAGCTCGACGGCCTCGGCCCGGCCGCCGACGGCCAGGTTGGAGCGGATCTGACCGGCGTTGGGCACCCGGTTGATGGCCCCCACCGGCTCGCCGTCGACCAGCAGGATGCGCTTGTCGCCCTTGGAGACGGCCGGGATGAACTTCTGGGCGATCACCGGCTCGCGGCCGATCATCTTGTGCAGGTCCAAGAGGGCGTCGAGGTTCGGATCGTCGGCCAGCAGGCGCGCGACGCCCGAGCCGCCGCCGCCATAGAGCGGCTTCAGCACGATGTCGCCGTGCCGGGCGCGGAAGTCATAGAGGGCTTCGGTGTCCGAGGTGATCAGGGTCGGCGGCTGTACGCCCGGGAAGCCGGTGACGAACAGCTTTTCCGGGGCGTTACGCACCTCGGTCGGGTTGTTCACCACCAGGGTCTTGGGGTGGACGACCTCCAGGAAGTGGGTGGAGGTGATGTAGGCCATGTCGAAGGGCGGGTCCTGGCGCAGCAGGACCACATCGAACTCCGACAGCTCGCGCCGCTCCCAGTCGCCGAATTTGGCGTGGTCGCCCTCAACGTCCTGCACAGTGACCGACCGGCCGCGAGCGAAGACGCGGCCTTCCTCGAGGGACAGGCGGTCGGGGGTGTAGACGAACAGGGAATGCCCGCGCTCCTGGGCGTTCAGCATCATCAGGAAGGTCGTGTCGCCCTGGATCCGGATGTGCTCGAGCGGGTCCATCTGGACGGCGACCTTCAAGGGCATGGGCGGATCCTTCGTCTCGTGTGCGGGCGTCTCGTGCGCGGCCCCTGACATAGGCCGAGGCGACGGCGGGCGCCAGCGTCTGTCCTTTGCGGGGACTGGAACATGCGAGATCGAAGCCCCGCCGCCTCGCCGGCGGCGAGGCCCTATTTCAACACGAAGGACACAAAGGGCGCAAAGACACGAAGGGATCCAAATCCTGACAGGGGACCATCAGGATGAGATTGCGCGCGCCGCGCGCCTTTGTGGTCTTCGCCTTGCTTCGTGCTCATTGTGGCCCCAGCTGCGACTAGGCCAGGCGCTGTTGTCAGGGCCGATCCCTCTCCCCCCGCTCATCCCCGCGCAGGCGGGGATCCATACGGCGCGTGAGGCTGGCCCAGCTTGGATTCCCGCCTGCGCGGGAATGAGCGGTGGATTGGTGTGTCGACTGCGTCGGAGAGCTGGCGGAACGGCGTTCGCCGCTTATCTAGGGCTCAACGCCAGGAGGGACCCTTGAAGCCGCTGTTTTCCACGCGCCTGACGGTGGCCTTTGTGCTGATGGCCTCCCTGGCCCTGGCCCAGGGCGGGCTCGCGGCCTGGATCGCCAACCGGGCCGAACAGCAGGTGATCCGCGCGCGGGTGGCCGGCGACCTGCAGAGCGGGTTCTGGGAGCTGTCGGCGACCAAGCAACGCCTGCGGGCCTGGTCGCTGCGGGCCCTGATCGGCGCCGACCATGCGCCGGGCGACGGCGAAATGCTGCGCCAGACCATGGCCGCCACCATTGTGCGGCTGCAGGACCTGAGCGCCCGGGCCGAGGCCATGGACCGGGAAATGGGCCTGGTCTCCTCCGAAGGGGCCGTGCGCGACGACGCCCTGAAGCTGGTGAGCCAGAGCGTGGTGGCCCTGCGCGAGCCCCTGGCCGACATCAACCGGCGCGGCCCGACCGGGGACGCGCGCGCCGCCTGGTCCCAGATCGAGGCGGTGTTCGACAAGGGCGCCGGCCGCGACCTGCGCGAGATGCTGAACGACCGGCTGCGGATCGAGACCGAGATCCTGCAGCGGACCCGGAGCACCGCCGACCTCTATCTGGCGCGGGTGCGGTTCCTGTCCTGGTCGGCGGCGGCGACGCTCAGCCTGACCGCCCTCGTCCTGGCGATCTATTTCGTGCGCGCCCTGCGCCGGCCGTTGTCGGCCATGTCGGACGGGGCCAAGGCCTTTGAGCGCGGCCAGCTGGACCACCGCATGCCGGAGGGCGGGTTTCGCGAGTTCGCCCGGCTGGGCGCCAGCATCAATCACATGGCCGCCGAATTGTCGGCCCGCCGGGAGCAGGAGGCGGAGCTGCGCAACGGCCTGGAGATCCAGGTGGCCGCCCGCACCCGCGAGCTCGAAGCCGCCCTGGGCGAGTTGCGCCAGGCCGAGGCGCGCAGGCGCCAGCTGCTGGGCGATATCAGCCATGAATTGCGCACCCCGATGACCGCCATCCGCGGCGAGGCGGAGGTGGCCCTGCGCGGGGCCAAGACCGTGGCCGACCACCGCGAGGCCCTGCAGCGGATCACCCAGGCCTCCCAGCAGATGGGGACCCTGATCGAAGACCTGTTGATGATGGCCCGCTCGGACGCTGAGGTGCTGCAGCTGGACCTGGCCGAGATCGATCCGCGCCTGCCCCTGGACGCGGCCCTGGCCACCCTGGCGCCGCTGGCCCATGTGCGCGGCCTGGACCTGCAGGTCGAGGTGGACGACGCCCCGGTGCTGGTGGACGCCGACGGCCAGAGGCTGCAGCAGGTCATGGCGCTCTTGCTGGACAACGCCATCCGCTACTCCAATCCCGGCGGAACGGTGCGGGTGACCGCCGGCCCAGCTGACGGCGGCTGGCGCCTGCAGATCGCCGACGAGGGCATCGGCATCGGCGAGGCCGACCTGGCGCGGGTGTTCGAGCGCGGCTTCCGCGCCGCCAGCGCCCGAGCCCACCGGGCCGACGGCACCGGCCTGGGCCTGCCCATCGCCCGCACCCTGGCCGAGCGCCAGGGCGGGGTCCTGACCCTGGACAGCGCCGAGGGCCGCGGGGTGGTCGCGGCCCTGGTCCTGCCGCTGAAGACCGCGACCGTGGAGCCCGCCTGATGCACATCTTGGTCGTCGAGGATGACGCCCGCGTCTCCGACTTTCTCGAACGCGGCCTGAGAGCCGAGGGCTACAAGGTCCGGGTGGCGCGCGACGGCGCCGCCGGGCTGGAGGCCGCCCGCGACCTGGACCGGATGCTCAAGGAGCTGGACCAGGACGGGGTGGTGCTGCTGGACCTGATGCTGCCCCGGATGACCGGGATCGAGGTCTGCCAGACCCTGCGCGCCGCCGGAGTGATGATCCCGGTGCTGATGCTGACGGCCCTGGGGACGGTGGAGGATCGGGTCCAGGGCCTGCGCATGGGGGCCGACGACTACCTGGTGAAGCCCTTCGCCTTCGAGGAGTTGCTGGCCCGGATCGAGGCCCTGCTGCGCCGGCCCCGCGACCAGAAGCCGGCGGCGAACCGCACCCTGGGCGTCGGCGGGCTGGAGCTCGATCGGGCGACCCTGAGGGTGACCCGCGACGGCCAGGAGATCACCCTGACGGCCCGTGAGCTGGCGCTGCTGGAGCTGTTCCTGACCGCGCCGGGCCGGGTGCTGAGCCGCGAGCGGATCCTGTCCAATGTCTGGGGGGTGGACGAAGACCCCCTGACCAATGTCGTGGACGTCTATGTCCGCCGCCTGAGGGCCAAGGTGGACCCGCCGGGCGCGGCCTCCTTCATCACCACGGTGCGGGGGTTGGGCTATCGGCTTGAGCCTCGGCCGTCGCTGGCGGCGGTGTGAGGCTGGCTCGGCTTGGATTCCCGCCCGCGCGGGAATGAGCGGGGGATGGGAGTCCGGGTCTTGGGCTGGCGCGCGGGTGGCGGCCTGAGCGCAAACGAAAACGCGCCCTCGCCACGGGGATAGCGAGGGCGCGCCGGGGATGGACCTCCTGACGGGGTCCTACAAGTCTGGATCGAAATCCAGACTTAAAATCAATCTCTTAGAGCATGCCTTTTCCGATAACCGCTTCGCACTTATCGGAGCACGCTCACTTCGCAGCGCTGTAGGGCAGCGAAGAATGGTGGGCGACGATGCGGATGGCGCCGTCGTCGGTCTTCTTGAAGGTCCAGCTCTTGTCGACGACGGTCACCTTGCCGGCCTTGTCGGTCATGATGACATTGCCGACGGTGCTCGCGGTGTCGCCGTGGATCTGGACGGCGGCGTTCTTGATCTCAACGGAGCGCCAGCCCTGCAGGGCGAAGCCCTTGTCGTTGGGATAGGCGCTGTCGCCGCCGACGAAGTAGGCCAGGGCGCCGTCCTTGGTGGTGCGGAAGGTCTGGGGCGAGCTGGTCAGGGTCGGCTTGAACAGCACGGGACCCAGATTGTAGCCGTAGGCCTTGTCGAGCACGGTGCTGGCCAGGGCCTTGGCCTTGGCGTGACCGCCGGCCTCATGTTCCTTGGCGATGGCCACCAGGGCTTCGCCCCAGGCCTTCTGGGCGGCGAGCACCTCGGCCTCCGTCAGGGCGCCGGTATAGGTCGAGCTGGCCCAGGCGGCGGGGGCGGTGGCGACGGCGGCGAACAGGGCGCCGGCGGCGAGGATCGAACGACGGGACAATGCAGGTCTCCTTGGATTGAGCGGCGATGATCGCCTTGGGTTCAGAGGTAGGAGCCCGGGGTGAACCTCGGCTGTCGGGCGCATGAACGGCGCATTACAGCCGAGGCCTTCCCGGGGAGGGTTCAGCGGCGGGCGCGGTCGACGGCGTCCACCAGGCCGGCCACCTCGACGGGGGCGAGGCCGACGGTGACGTCCTGGCCGCGGGCGTCCTTGAAGCGCACCCGCCAGGGGGTGCGGTCGCCGGGGCGCCAGGCGGCGGCGATGTGGCGGACGGCGGTCTCCGGCAGGTCGAACTCGACGCTGAGGTGCTGGCTGCAGACCACGGCGACGTCGCCGCAGTCCTCGCTCCAGCGCCGCACGGCGCCGGGGGCGATCTTCAACAGCCCGTCGGGGGTGTTGACGTGAACCAGCTTCACGTCACGCCGGGCGCCGGAATAGGTGAGGTCGTGGCGCACCCGCCAGACCACCTCGCCGCCGGCCCGGGTCTTGCGGGCCTCCAGGAAGCCGTCGTGCACGGCCACGTCATCCTTGACCCCGCTGTTGCGGAACACGCCCTTGGTGGAGAAGACGACGTGCTCCTCCAGAGGGTCGTCCACCACCTGGACGCGGTCGGCGATCTGGTCCGGCGACAGCTTGGCGAGGCCGGCGGGCAGCTTGTCGCCGACGGCGGCGTAGGCGGGCGCGGCGGCCATGACGGCGGCGGCGGTCATGAGGGTCGTGCGGAGCATAGGGGGTTCCTCCGGTCAGAATTGAAGGTTGAGGTAGACGGCGGCCGCCTGGATCACGGCGTCCTCGCCGGGGCGGTAGGTGCGCTGGTGCAGGAGGCCGGGTTCGAGGGAGACGGTCCTGGAGACCGGGACGGCGAGGCCGGCGAAGCTGCGCCAGACGTGCAGGCCATCCTGCTGGCCCCAGCTGGTCTCGTTGAAGCCGACGAAGGGCTCGGTCCAGACGACGGCGCGGACCTTGTCCTGGACGGGCGCGGTGAAGCGGACCTGCTGGCGGATGCGCCAACCCGTCCCGTCGCGGTCCTCGACCCAGCGCTGTTCCAGCCGGGTGCGGCCAGTGAGGGTCGGGCCCTTGCCGTCGCCGGCGATGCGATAGGACAGCTGCTGCCAGGTGCGGTGCTCGTGGGTGGCCGGGCGGCCCTGGGGCGTCGACTTCACCGAGGCGTAGCCCAGGCTGGCGGTGCGAGTGGCGTCCAGCTTCCAGCCGATGGAGGGGCGGAAGATCACCTGGCCCAGGCGGCTGGCGTCGTCGCTGAACCGGGCCTGGGTGTCGAGGCTGAAGCTCACCCGGTCGCTCAAGGGGGCGGTGGCCTGGACCACCATCCAGGCCTGGTCGTCCTCGGTGGCGGCCCAGGCGGCGGGGGCGCCGGCCAACAGGGCCAGGGCCGAGGCGGAGCCCAAGGGGGAGGCGAGGCGTCGAAGGGTCATGCGGGGCTTAGCTCTCTGTCCGTCTGATCACGGACAAAGACCTATGCGGCGGGGGTGAACCCCGCCTGTCGGGCGCATGAACGGCGGATTACAGGGCTGAAGGTCAGTTCAGCTGCATGCGCACGCGCTCGCGCTGGGCGCGGGCGGCCAGGGCGGCGCCGCCATCCAGACGCGAGGCGCGGGTCAGAGCTTCCAGGGCGCCGGCCAGGGCGCCCTGGGCCTCGCGGGCGCCGGCGGCGGCCAGCCAGGGGCGGTGGTCTTCCGGATCGATCAGGGCCCGGCGCAGGGCGGCGCGTTCGGCGCGGGGCCAGTCGCGGGCGGCGGCGGCGCGGGCGTAGACATTGTTCTGCAGCCGGATGAGCACGGCCCGCTCCGGGGCCGGGGCCATCAGCACGTCCAGGCGCTCGGCGACATTGGGGGTCAGGCCGGCGTGCAGGGCGCGGCGGGTCAGTTCCGAGGGCAGGACCACCCGGCCCTCGCTGAACGGGTCCAGCGCCATCGGGCCTTCCGGGGTCTCGATGCGCAGCAGGAAGTGGCCCGGGAAGTCGACCCCCTGGACGGTCAGGCCGCACTTGCCGGCGACGTGCAGGTAGTAGACCCCCAGCGCCACCGGCAGGCCCTTGCGCCGGGTCGCCACCGCCAGGACGTCGGCGTTGTCGAGATTGTCGTAGTCCAGGAGGTCGCCGGACAGGCGCAGGTCGCCGGCCAGAGTCTCGGCCAGGGCTTCCTCCGGGCTCTCGCGGACCAGGCGGTCGGTCAGGCGCTCGACCCCGGCGCCCGCCAGCTGGCG
Source organism: Phenylobacterium conjunctum (assembly GCF_042679085.1). Classification (NCBI taxonomy): domain Bacteria; kingdom Pseudomonadati; phylum Pseudomonadota; class Alphaproteobacteria; order Caulobacterales; family Caulobacteraceae; genus Phenylobacterium; species Phenylobacterium conjunctum. Next base: position 7,322 of record NZ_JBHTLQ010000088.1, read on the forward strand.
GGCGAGCTCGGGATCGCGCTCCGGATCGTCATGGATGGCGCAGGCGATAGCGGCCTCCAGCAGGGGGAAGTCCTCGTCGCCGGCCTTTCCGGCCGCGGTCAGGATGGCCTCGGCCTCCTCGCGGGTCATGGCTCAGCCTCCCTTCCAGGCGTCGGGGACGTGGCGGGGCGCGCGGCCCGGCGCCAGGGCCAGGAGGTCGAGGCGCACCGTGGCGGCCTTCAGGTCCGGGCGGCGGGCGGCCAGGCTGATCGCGGCCCGGCGCAGGCGCTCGCGCTGGTCCAGGCTGACGGTCTCCAGGGCGGCGGTCAGGTCGGCGCGGCGCTTGACCTCGACCACGGCGAGCACGCCGCGCTTCCAGGCCAACAGGTCGATCTCGGCCTGGGGCGTCTTCAGGCGGAAGCCGAGGATGCGGTAGCCCTTCAGCATCAGCCAGGCGGCGGCGAGGAGCTCGGCGCGACGGCCGGACCGGCGGGCTTCGGCGCCGCGGATCGCGCGGGCCTGCGTCCGGGCCTCTGTCCGGGTCTGGGCGGGCGCGCGGCTCACCCCTTGGCCCCCTTCAGCTCCATGGCCCGGCGGTAGAGGTCGCGGCGGGGCAGGCCCAGGGCCTTGGCCACCTCGGCGGCGGCGTCGGCGGGCTTCAGGCGGCTGAGCGCGTCGGTGAGCGCCCGGTCGGCGTCCTCCGCCGTCGCCGCTTCCTCGCGGCCGGGGCCGACCAGGATGACGAACTCGCCGCGGGTCTCCTCCAGGCGCGGGTCTTCCGCGAGGGCGTCCAGCGGGCCGCGCAGGACGGTCTCGTAGAGCTTGGTCAGTTCGCGGCAGACGCAGGCCTCGCGCGGGCCGAACACGGCGGCCATGTCGGCGAGGCTGTCGGCCACGCGGCTGCCGCCCTCGAAGAACACCAGGGTGGCGCGATAGCCGGCCAGTTCCTCGAAAGCCGCGCGGCGGGCGGCGGACTTGGGGGGCGGGAAGCCGGCGAACAGGAAGCGGTCGGTGGGCAGGCCGGCGACGGTCAGCCCCGCCAGCAGGGCCGAGGCCCCGGGGATCGGAAACACCGGCAGGCGCTCGGCGATGGCTTCCTTGGCGAGGCGATAGCCGGGGTCGGAGACCAGGGGCGTGCCGGCGTCGGAGACCAGGGCCACCCGGCCGCCCTCGCGCAGGCGGGCGAGCGCCTTGGGCCCGGCCCGCTCGGCGGAGTGCTCGTCATAGCGCTCCAGCGGCTTGTTCAGGCCATAGGCGGAGAGCAGCTTGCCGGCCACGCGGGTGTCCTCGGCCAGCACCAGGTCGGCGGCGGCCAGCACGTCCAGGGCGCGCAGGGTGATGTCGCGCAGGTTCCCGATCGGCGTCGCCACCAGGTAGAGGCCCGGGGCGAGCGGGGCATCGGACAAGGCCGGTGGCGGGGGATGGCGCGACATGCCGCAAGGCTTCGCCGGTTCGCCCGCCGAACGCAAGCGTGGCCGCCTTTGGGGGGAGTTCAAGGACAAGGACCCCTCGCCCCCTTTGGGGGGAAAGGGAGATCAGGTCGCCAGGCGTCCGGTCAGGTGGTCGAGGATCAGGCGGCCTTGGGGGGTGGCGCGTAGGCGCAGGGGGTCCGGCGCGATCAGGCCGAGCTCGGTGAGGTGGGCGACTTCCGGGTGGGCGGGGGTGAGACCCAGGGCGGCGAGCTCGGCGAAGGGCACGCCGTCTTCGATGCGCAGGCCGCTCAGCAGGCGCTCCTCGGCGGCTTCGAGGGGGCTCAGGGGCTCGTCTGTGATGAAGCCCACTCCGGTTTCGGCGACGTGGGCGATGTAGTCGGCCGGGCGCGCGGCGGCCTCGGTGGCGTGGCGGACGCCGTCCAGGGTCAGGCGGCCATGGGCCCCGGGACCTGCGCCCACATAGTCCAGGCCCCGCCAATAGACGAGGTTGTGGCGCGAGCGGGCGGCCTCGCCGCGGGCGTGGTTGGAGACCTCGTAGGCGTGGAAGCCGTGGGCCTCCAGGACCTCTTGAGTCACCTCAAACAGGGTGGCGGCCAGGTCCTCCGGCGGCGGGACCAGGGTTCCACGCCGCACCGCGCGGTCGAAGGCGGTGCCGGCCTCGATGGTCAGCTGGTAGGGCGAGACGTGCTCGGCGCCCAGCGCGATGGCCTCGGCGAGCTCGGCGGTCCAGGCCTCCGGCGTCTGGCCGGGGCGGGCGTAGATCAGGTCGATGGACAGGCGCGGGAAGGCCGCCGCCGCCGTGGCCGCCG